>NZ_JACGBH010000006.1:0-105541 GCF_020138295.1 Campylobacter sp. Cr9
GATTAAGGCGGGAACTACTACAAGTGGATTTAGCATAAACGGAGTTCAAATCGGAACAGTTGATGTTAAAGATAAAGACGCTAATGGTGCTTTAAGAGCTGCGATTAATGCTGTAAAAGATCAAACAGGGGTAGAAGCTTCTGTAGATGCTAAGGGTAGATTAGTACTTGCTAATAGAGATGGTAGAGGTATTAAGGTAGAAGATAACACAACAGGTGCAGCACCTGCAAAAGATTTCCATAACCTAGTAACTCAAGGTAAAGCAGGTCAAGATAATGTAAAAAAAGCTGTAGATTTAAATGTAGGTGCGACTTGGACTACAGCTGCAGGAACAGAAGGCTCTATTAAGAATAAAGACAATAGCTTTGCAGATGTTAAGAATGCTTTAGGTGCTCAAGATGCACAAATTAGAAAAGATGCAACAGATACGGCAAAAGCTGAAGCTCTAGCTACTAAAGCTGCAAATGATATAGCAGATGTTCAAAATAAAGCTATTGACGAGCTAAAAACAAAATTATCTGATGGCTTAGATACATTTAGAAAAGGTTTAACTCTTAAAGCTAATGCTAATCAAGCAGATTTTAACACTTTACAATCAGCTTTTATTACAGCTATTTCAACTATTGAAAAAGCAACTAGTTTAGAAGCAATATCAGACGCATTAACCACATTGGATGGTGTGGCTAGTACAGGTGCTAGTTCATTAGCAACAGTAACTGATCAAAAAATAGAAGATTTGCATGATTTAGCAGCAGGAAGTGTAAAAACATATGCTGAAACAATGCAAAAAGCTGTAAAAGCAACTCAACAATCATTTGTTGATAATGGTGTAGATGTTACTAAAGGAACGGCACAAACAGTTAATGATGCTTTAACTGACTACAAAGCTCAACTAGATACGCAATTAGGAACAACTGGTTTTAATACGGCAGGAAATACAGCTGCTAATGCAAAGGCAAGATTTGATGCTATTGCAGCATTGGCTCCTGAAGATACTGCATATAACACAGCTGTTGCAGATGTAGTAGGTAAAGAAGTTATCTTAACAAATTTAGCATTACCTACAACCGGCGCTATGCAAATGGCAGCAAATGATTTGGTAATAAGTGATGCTTCAACAGATCCTGATATGAAAGCTATTAATGATATGTTTAAGGATTTAAAAGCACAAACAACGATTGAAGGTGCTAACGCATCTCTTAAAAAAATTGATGATAAGTTAAAAGAATTAGTAGATGGAGCTGTAGGCAAAAGTATGGATAGCAAAGAAGCTCAAAAAGGTATCATAGCTCACTCATTGCAACAATACTTCAGTGCTGTAAAAACAAGCATAAACGAGCCTGAAGCAGGTGGTCTAGGTAACATGATAGGTTTAAATGCTACAAACTCAACAAATATGGGAAGACTTAGCCTAGTTGCAAACAATGGTAGAGATATTCAAGTTGAAGTTAAAGATGCTAATGGCTTTATAGCTAACTCGGCTTTAGGATTTGATAAGAATGTTAGCGAAAAAACTGTTTCATTAAGAGAAACAAATGCTAAGATAGATGTGGATACTGCAGATGCTATGGGTTTTAACAATGAAGAATGGCAAGCAACTGATGCAGGAGATAATGTTAATGGTTACGCAGCAGGCGTTATGACACTAAAAGGCGCTCAAGCTATGATGAATATTGCTGAAACAGCTCAAAAAGCTCTTGAAGCAATTCGTTCAGACCTTGGTTCTGTTCAAAACCAACTTGTTTCAACTGTAAATAATATTTCAGTTACTCAAGTAAACGTTAAAGCTGCTGAGAGTAATATTAGAGATGTTGACTTTGCAGAAGAAAGTGCTACATTTAGTAAGCACCAAATATTAGCTCAATCAGGTGTTTATGCAATGAGCCAAGCTAACGCTGTTCAACAAAACGTAATGAGATTATTACAGTAGTAATAATAGAAGTTTTTAAGGTGCTTGTCGCCTTAAAAACGACTAAGGTTATTGCAATAGTAATAATTAAAATAATATTTAAAGGTGCTATTCTTAGCACCTTTTTACTTCTTTAACTTTTTAAAAAATATAATCAAAAAACATTTTAAACTTTTTAAGAATTTAAAATAGGAATTTGAAATTATCATATTATTTAATTTATCACTCACAAGATTATCTCTAAACCAAAGCATAAAGCTTTAGTTTTTTTGGGGATAATGAGAGTGAATTTATTTGCTTGATATATTTTATATTTTTAGCTTTTTTATTTTTAAATTTATTTTTTTAAATTCCTATTTCAAATTCTTTTTTGTTTTTAACCACTCTTGAGACTATTATTACAAACTAGCAAATAAATTGCTAGTTTGTAATAATAATGCGAGTGAATACTAAGAGCTAAGATTTTAAAAATTTATGCATAATCTAAATAAAAGTTTAAACGCCAAATTCCGAATTCAAATTCTTTAAAACTTCTTGGAATTTGAAATAAGAATTTAAATATTTATATTATTTGCTTAGCAATCTTAAAACTATTGCTTAAATGCCAAATTCCGAATTCAAATTCTTTATTTTTGTTTTACGAATTGCAAGATAAAAAGTATCGCGAAAGAAAGAGCTAATAATATTAAGCTTATTTCATTTGCCTTGCTAAGCTCAAGATTTTCCAATGCTTCAAAAACAGCAATAGAAGCTACTTTAGTTTCGCCTTCTACGCTTCCGCCTATCATCATCACAACCCCAAATTCTCCCATCGTATGCGCAAAACTCATAACACAAGCACTAATTATGCTAGGCTTAATTAAAGGTATGCAAAGGCGAAAAATAAGATTAGCTTTAGTTTTTTGCAATAATTTCGCCCTATGAAATAAATTATCAGGCAAATTTGAAAACGCACTATAAATAGGATTAAACATAAAAGGCAAAGAATAAATAATAGATGCAATCAACAATGCCTTGAAATTAAATACTAATTTAATGTCAAATTGTGCTAAAAATTTGCCTAAAAAATTATTAGGACTAAAGCAAACTAACAAATAAAATCCTAAAACGGTTGGTGGTAATACTAAAGGCAAAGATAGCACACTAAGTAAGACTTTTTTGCCAAAAAAATCATTTCTGCTTAAATAAAACGCAGGATATAAACATATAAAAAATAATATTAAAGTAGTTATGAAAGATAGTTTTAATGATAATATTATGGGCGTTAAATCGTGCATAAAAACTCGTTATTTTGGATTTTTTCTAAATAAAATTCTTCTTTATTTAGGCATTTTTCAATTCTACCATTTTTTACGAAAAACACCCTATTTGCAAGAGCATTTATCTCAAAACAAGAATGCGAAACAAAAATTATCGTGCTTTTATAATCTTTATTGATTTTTTTAATTAGCTTAATTAGGGCTAATTTATTACTATCATCTAAAGCACTTAAAGGCTCGTCTAATAAAATATATTTTGAGTTTTTACTCAAAGCACAAATTAATGCTAAGCGTTGCTTTTGCCCTCCACTAAGGCTTGAAATGGGTTTATTTTTAAGCTCTTTTAGATTAGCAAGCTCTAATAATTCATCATAAAATTTAGCGGTTTTACTATCAAGTAATTTGCCAAATTTATATTTTAAATCATCAAATAGGCTTTTTGTATTAGTAAAAACTAAATTGTCATAAACATTAAAATTTTCAAATAAAGTGCAGTCTTGAAACAAAAAAGCAACATCTTCTAATAAAGGCTCATCAATAAGCCCTGCAATTAGTTTTAACATAGTGCTTTTACCACTGCCACTATCTCCAAAAAGTGCGATGATTTCAGAGTCTTTAAAGCAAATCTTCGCATCAACACTAAAATCATCAAAATTATGCTTTAAAACAAGCTCATTCATAGCCATATTTACTAAATACTTCCTTTGCCTTATCGCTTAATAAAAAGTCAAAAAACACCTTAGAATCAGGGTTTTTGCTAGTAATTATCATACCTTGTAAAATAGGTTCGTATAAATTATCATCAAGCTTTAAAATATTTTTTTCACTATATCCTAATTCTTTTAATTGTTCTAAACTTGAAGCCGCAATAAAAGCATAATCACAAGCTTTTGTAGCTTGTAGCAAGGTTGCTTGAATATTGGTTGCTGTTATTATGTTTTTGCTATTAGGCACTTTTTCTAAAACTTCTTTTGCTGCTTGTCCGTAAGGTGCTGTTTTTGGATTTGCGATTGCTATGCAAGGTGCTGTTTTTAAATCATCTAGACTAGGTGTTTTTTTAGCTGAAAATAATAATAACTTGCCTTTAACATAGGTGATTGCTTTATTATTTACTAAATTTTCTAAATCTTTAGCAAAGTCCATATTAGCAGCTAAAAATACATCATATTCTGCTCCGTTTTTAATCTGAGCATTAAACGCACCGCTTGCACCCGAATTAATATTTAGCTTTATATCAGGGTGTAAATCTTCAAAAATTTTCTTTAGCTCATTTAATGGATAAGCTATGTTTGCAGCTGCTGCTATGTTTAAATTACTTGCTAATAAATTTGAAGCAAGAACTAAGCTTAATAATACTTTTTTCATACTAACTCCTTTAAAATATAAAAAATTATATAATAAAAAAGCTTTTATAAATATTAATTTTATAATTTAAAATATAAAAAACTATATAATAAAAATTAATTTTTTTATTTAATTTTGCAATTATTTAATAATGATAAAATTTTGCCCTAAAATATTTTAAGGAGATCTTATGAAAAAAGTTTTACTAAGCTTAGCAGCTGTAAGCGCTTTAACACTAATGGGCTGTGATGATAGCAAAAAAGAAGAAGTAAAATCAGAAGTTACACAAAGTGTAAAATCAGTTGTAGATGAAGGTGCTAAGAAGATAAATAATGCAGTTGATGATGCAGCTAACAAAATCACTGAAAACATTGCACCTATCGTAGAAAAAGCAGAGCCTATCATAAATCAAGTAGTAGCTAATGCGAGCGAAAATATTAGCGAAACTTCAAAAAATGTTGCAAATACTTTAAAAGAAAGCACAAACGAAGTAGCTAACGCAATCAAAGAAAATGCAGATAATGTAGCACAAGCTATTACTTCAAGCATTGATAATGCAAGCAAGAATATTGAAAGTGCTTTAAGTGTTGATGGTGCAACTTTATTTAAAAAATGCGTTGCCTGTCACGGAAAAAAAGCTGAAAAATTAGCTCCTGGTGCTGAAATTATCATAAATACTTTAAGCGAACAAGAAATCTATGAAGCATTAAGTGGTTATAAAGCAGGAACATTCGGCGGAAAATCACAAAAAACTATGCAATTACAAGTAAAAAATCTAAAAGATGAAGATTTTAAAGCGTTAGCAAAATACATCAAAACTCTATAATCTAAACGGCTTTTAAGCCGTTTAAAATATTCAAAACATAAGAAGTTTTAATATAATAAGCAAAAACTATAAAGGATTTTTATGATTTTTGTTTATTGTAAAGAAAATTCTAGCGTTATAAAATACGAAATCAAAACTAATGAGAAAATCCCTGAAAATGTTTTGTGGGTGGATTTATTTAACTTTACTTTAGATGAAATTAGTTTCATTGAAAACAACTTTTATCTAAAGCTTCCAAACGATGATGAAAAGTATAATATAGAAGAAAGTGCAAGATACTGGGAAGAGCAAGATACTATCACAATAAATAATGTATTTTTAAACAAAGACGCCCTTGATAACACAACAACTACAAAAGATACAATTACATTTTTACTAAACAAAAAAGTATTATTTACTATAAGAGCTAAAGAACTTCCTACCTTTATAAATGTAGAAAATATAATACTTGCAAATCCAACTCATTATAAAAGCGGTTATGAAATATTAAATGAGATTTTTGATATTAGAGTGGATAAAGATGGCGATGTTTTAGAGTGGATTGACAAAGAATCAAGGGTGTTAAAGGCTGAGATTTTAGCACAAAATGTATCGCTTGATTATGATTTTTATCTAAGCAAAATCTCAAATCTTCAGGATTTAAATATGCAGATTAGGTATTCTTTATTTGAGAAGAAAAAGACCTTATCATCACTAATTAAAAGCGATAAAATAAGCGCTCATATAAAAGAAAATCTTGATATTATTTTAAAAGATTTAAATTCTTTAATTGAATTTAGCCTTTCGCAACTTGGGATTTTAGACAATATTCAAACGATTTTAACAAGTAAAATTGACATAGAACAAAATAAAATCATAAAGCTTTTTACGATAGTAACCGTTGCAATGATGCCACCTACTTTAATAGGCACAATTTATGGAATGAACTTTGAAAATATGCCTGAATTAAAATGGGAATACGGGTATTTTATAGCTGTTAGTTTGATGGTAATTTCAACAATAATTCCTATTGTATTTTTTAAGAAAAAAGGTTGGTTGTAAAAAAGAATTTGAAATAGGAATTTGATTAAATTATAAACTCAAATTCCTATTCGTAAATTTAAAAATTATTTTATAAATACCTTTGTCATAGCTTCATTAATAAGCATTGAAGCTCTTTCGTAATTTTCGTTTTTAACCCACATTTGAACGCTAACTTCAATGTTTGTATCATTTACGCTTTTTACACCAACAAAAATAGCTGGGTCTTTTAAGATTAATTCATTTGAGCCTAAAGTGTTTTCAATTTCTTTTCTTAATTCACATAAAGCTGATGGCTCAATTGTTTTTGAATAATCTATTCTTCTTACTTTTTCACGAGAATAGTTATAAATACTATTGCTAATTACTTGAGAGTTTGGAACTATTATATTTGTATTATCGTGCATTCTAAGAGTAACTGAGAATAAGCTAATATCAGCTACAAAACCTTCAACCGCACCGAATTTTACATAATCACCAATCTTGAAAGGTCTAAAAACAATAACTAAAACACCAGCTGCAATATTTGAAAGCGTTTCTTTAAATGCAAAAGATATTGCAAATGAAGTCGCAGTAAATAAAGCCACAAACGAAGTTGTATCTACACCTATATTATTAAGCGCTGCTAATATACCAACAACTAAAATAATGATTTTTGATAATTTAACTAAGAAATTTGTTAGCGTTTCATCTGTGCTTACTTTCATTAAAGCAATTTTTAAAATCTTGCCAACAATATTCATAAGAATTAAAGCTAAAACAATAATAATAATTGAGCCTAAAATCTTAAATCCATACTTAAGTGCAAAACCTTCAAAATCAAAACCTGCACCTTGTAAATCAATCATTTTGTTTAGAGTTTCAGCTGTCGCTGCTTTTACATCTTGAACCGTTGATTCCATAAACATCCTTTGAAAAAATTTGAAAATCAATATTAACAATTAATTACTTAATTTTAATTAAAATATTTACTAATTTTGATAAAAAGGAGAGATTATGAAAAATATTTTAATTCCTATGGCAAATGGGGCTGAAGATATTGAGTTAATTAGCATTATTGATGTTTTATCAAGGGCTAAACAATACGGAGCTAATTTAAATATTATCTGTGCTAGTTTAGAAGATGATTTAAATGTAGAGCTTGATACAAAAATGGTTTTAAAAGCTAAAGTAAAGCTTAGCGAAGTGGATTTAAATAGCATTGATGCGATTGCTTTAGCTGGTGGATTTGGCGGTATGACAAATCTTAAAAATAGCGAGAAAATAAAATCTATATTACAAAATCTTAATTCACAAAAGAAATTAATAGCAGCGATTTGCGCTTCACCTATTGTATTAGATAATGCAGGGGTTTTAAGCTCTGAATTTACTTGCTATCCAGGTTGCGAAAAAGGTCTTAAAGGAACTAGATTAAATGAGCCTGTTGTAGTGCGTGATAATATAATTACAAGTGCAGGGCCTATTACTTCTATTTATTTTGCTTTAACAATTGTAAGAGAGCTTGGCTTTATTGAGCAATATAATGGAATGCTTGATGGTTTATTAGTAAATCAATTTGGCATTAAATTTTAGGAGTAAATCTCCTAAAATTCACAAAGAATTTGAAATAGGAATTTAGATTCTTAATTAAAAAATATCAAGCAAGTGATTTTGCTTAAACTATTATTGAAATTAATCACAATAATATTAATAATATAATTTTATCTTGCAGTAATCTTTAAATACATTAAACTCAAATTCCTATTTCAAATTCTTTAAAAATAAAGCAACTTAATATCAAGTTTAATGGTTGTAGGCGATTTAGTTTTTTTGTTGGCTGTGGTGATGAAGTTAAATCAGTTGATTATTATAATAAATACCTAGAAAAAGCTAAAATAAAAAATGTAACAAAAATGAGAAAAATAAATGAAGATCAAAAACAAGATTGCAAAAACACATCAGAAGATAGATTTAAGTAGATTTGCGAAATCTTGGAAAAAGCCAAACAATCATTCCTAGCGTTACCGAATGGGAATTAAAGAACCTAAAGATAAATAAACATATTATATTAATTTTATTTCTACTTCTAATACCAAATATGCTTTTAGAGACTGCAAACACTCCTAGCTCCGATGGTCTTTTAGCGGAATTAAATCAAATATTAAAGTTAGCTATCAAAAACATTTTTTTAAAAAATTTAAATTAAGGGATTTTTAATAGTAAGAATGTTCTTATTTAACAATAAGCCTTTAAATATTCTAATTCCTATTTCCAAGAAAATTTTAAAGAATTTGAAATAGGAAATTAAATCTATTTAAACTCAAAATACACAAATTGCTATAAATAAATCTTTCAAGAATATTTTATTTTAACGAAGGAGCTAAAAGTTAAAACAAAATATTCTTAATTTTAATAAAATATAAAATGAAAAAGATTGTTAAAAATGAAGTGGCCGGGAGAAAGGGATTCGAACCCCTGGAGGCTTGCACCTCAACGGTTTTCAAGACCGCCGCTTTCGACCACTCAGCCATCTCCCGAAAATTATTAAACAAGCGATAATTTATGCTAAAAAGCCTATTGGAGGTGATACTCGGATTTGAACCGAGGATCAAGGCTTTGCAGGCCCATGCCTTACCGCTTGGCTATATCACCTTATGGTGCCCAGGGCCGGACTTGAACCGGCACGGTAAAAACTACCGAGGGATTTTAAGTCCCTTGCGTCTACCATTTCCGCCACCTGGGCTTTAGTATATAAAATAACTGGAGCGGGAAACGAGGTTCGAACTCGCGACCCCAACCTTGGCAAGGTTGTGCTCTACCACTGAGCTATTCCCGCATATGAAATAAAGACTGAATTATATATATTTAATCTTAAATAAAACTTAAAACTAAAAATATTTTTTTAAGATACTTGGATATTTACTAAATTTTTTCCGCTTTTTTTACCATAATAAAGTTCTTGGTCTGCTATTTTGAAATATTTTTCAAAGTCATCTTTATTAGGATTTTGTATAAAAATTCCACCTATTGTTATAGTTGGTTTTATATTGTATTTTTTAAGTTCTTGTCTTGCTACTGAATTTTTTACTATATTCATACAATGCTCTGCTTCTTGATTGTTTTTAAGATTTACTTTTACTATAAATTCTTCACCACCCCATCTAGCAACCACGCCTTTATATTCTAATATTTCGTAATAAATTACTGATGCTACGCTTTTTAAAACAATATCGCCTATATCATGACCATAATTATCATTTATAGCTTTAAAATTATCTATATCACATATTGCTATTAAAATTGATTCATCTTTATTAAGATTAGAAACGACCTTTTCTTCAAAATACTTTCTATTAAAAAGACCTGTTAAAAAATCTTTGTGTATCAAATAGGTCAAATCTGCTAGTTTTTTGCTCTGAGAAACTGTTGCTAACGCACCATATACAATCATAAAAACAGCACTAGCAAAAGAATTTACATAGAAAAATAATTCTTGAGCATAAGAGTATTCGCCAACCAAATAATCTTTAAAATAATGTAATCCATATACACTCAAAATTAAACCGCAACTTACCATTGCAATACTAGACCATCTAGTAAAAAACGTAAATTGCAAGAAAAACAAACACATTAAAACAACATTAAACCCACTAGCAAAACCTAAATAATAAGAGCCTACGATTTGATGAGTAAAAATCTCAAAAAATGTCATAAAAAAGGCTAGTTTTGTTCTATGTATTGAATAAAAACAAATTGCTAAAATATAATTTGTAATAGAATAAATATTAAAAATAGCCATCGGAGTTATTTCATTAAAATAAAAAATCAAACAATAACAACAATGGGTAAGGAGTATAGATATTAAAAGCCAAAGGTTTATATCAAATTCTTTTATTAGTTTTAAAAAATTAGTTTTAATAGCTCTTCCTTGTTTTGGTTATATTTAGTTATTTTGCCTAAAATTATTTAATAATTAGATGATAAGGATTAATATGGAAAGCACACTTGTTTCGCTTGGAGTATCAACTTTTAAAATTGCTTTAATGCTGTCTTTACCAATGCTACTTGCTGGACTAATCGCAGGTCTTTTGATAAGTATTTTTCAAGCTACAACGCAAATTAACGAAATGACTTTAAGTTTTGTGCCTAAAATAATCCTAGTTGTTATCATAATAATATTTTTAATGCCGTGGATGATGAATCAAATGATAGATTTTACAACCATGATTTTAAATAAAATTCCAAGCTTTGTAAAATGATTTATCTAGCCCAAACCGACACTACTGCGGGGTTTTTAAGCAAGGATTATAAAGAAATTAATTTTGCCAAAAAGCGAGATTTGAATCAACCTTGCATAATAACAAGTGCTTATCTAACAAGCTTAAAACTTTTAGCAAAATGTCCAAATAAGTTTAAAAACAAAATAAGAAGAGCAAAAAAAACCACATATATTCATAAAAATGGCTTATCTTTTAGGCTAGTAAATGATAATAAACATAGTATATTTCTAAAAGATTTTAAATATTTATACTCAAGTAGCGCTAATTTACACGGAGATAAATTTAATATAAACTATGCAAAAAGTATCGCAAATATAATTGTAGATGATAATCTAAACGAATCTAGCTCATCTACAATGATAAAACTAAGCAATCATAAGCTAAAAAAAATTAGATAATTCCTATTTTAAATTCTTTAATCAGCAAATAAAATGCTTTTTATAAAACTAATTATCATTAAAAATATTATAAAAATAATAAAAATTGAAACTATAATACTAACGCTAAAAAGTTCTATGAGATTTGTATTGGCAACAATTAAAGCACAAGGTAAAAGAGCAAATATAAACGACCAAAACAGCTTTAATGTCGTGCTAGGTGTGTTGTTTTTACTAAAAAACTCAAATTATATAAATAATTCCATCAAGAGTGCTTACATAAAATAAAATCATGCAAAAAGCTAAAAGTATTTTTGTGATAATAGGAAATTTTAATGTATCTAAAATGCTTAAAATAACATTATCTGCAAAATTTTCTAAAAGTAATTTAGACACATCTAGTAACCCACTAATTTATAAATGTGTTCTATAATTACTCATTATCATAAAAGATACAAAAGTTCCCAGTAAACCAAAAAATAATCCACCAAAAATAATATTTTTAAAACTTCTTCCATACAAAATCTTTGCTATAAAAAATAAAGTTACGACAGAATAATAAATCATATAAGCTAAACAAAACGATCCGTTTAAACACAAATCTATCGCTAATATTATAGGGCAAAAATAATTCATTTCGTGTTTTAAAATATGAAAACTAAGCCTTTTATCTTATTTTTTATTGCGCATGAAAATATTATAATACTTACATCAAAACCAATAATTTTAATATTTATAAAAACCTAAAAATATAACAAGACACAAATGCAATTAACTTATTAGCTAAAAATACATATGCCAAGAAATAAAACTAAAATTTTATTTGTTTAGCAAATTTGTAAAATTCCTTAGCATACTCATATTGTTTATTGGCATAATCATAAAAACTAGCACCATTACTAATTTGTATCATTGCCCATAAATACCACAAAAATCCACCAAGTGCAATATATGAATAAATACGAAAACGCTCTTTATTATTTGGCTCTCTTTGTAAATATCTAAAAGATAGATCATCTACCTGTGTTTTATCAAAATAAGCATATAACACAAATTGCCCAAGTTCTGCGAGAGGATCACACATGCCAGCATACTCCCAATCAATCAATATACACTTCTCATCAGCAAATAAAAAGTTATCTCCCAAAGTATCCATATGAGTTAAGCATTTTGGATTATTCATAGAATCGAGAATATTTATTAATTTATAAATATCTTGTTTTGTCTGCTCGTAATCTTTTATGAAATCAACATTATATTCACGACATAATTTTTCATAGCTAAATATTTTTTCCCTAAAATCAAACTCATTTTCCACTTGAATATTTGCATTATGTAAAATTCTTTCAAGTTTCATACAAGCATCTAAATCTTTATCATTTCTAGGGTTTGCAACTCTTGCATTTGTAATAAATTTTGCAATTTTCATACCACTATCAGGATCGAAATAAATAGGATTGTCATCTATGTTTAAATGCCTTATGGCCTGATATATCTTATATTCATCTAATCTATTGATAAATTTATTAGTTCCTTGACCTGGAATTCTAAATATATATTTTTCCGAATCTATTTCAAAATAAAAAGATTTGTTCGTAAGCCCTTTATCAAGAGTTTTAAAATTTATTATTTGATATTCTTGAACATCAAACACTTTTGCTATCGTTTTTATATATAAATTTTCAGAATTATATTTATATTTATCATCAAAATCTCTTAATTCTTCTAAACTATCAAATTCATAAATATCATTGTTGCTAACCTTTTTAATCCTCATTTTTAGTATGTCAAGGTTTTTAACAAATAAATCTTCCCAGTAATAATCACTAAATTCATCTTTACCATACGCATTTTCTAAAATTTTTATAAATTGTTTAGAAAAATCATCAGAAAAATATGCGGGTCCAAGCATAAAATATCCATTTTTACCACCTATATTTACATTATTTATATATCCATTTTCATCTTCGCTCATAACCCATTCTTTTGTATAATCATCAGTATAAACACCCATATACCAACTATATTCTTCTATGCTTTTATATGGATTAATAGTTAAATAATTATCGCTTGAAAGAATATATGTGTTTTTTAAATATTTTCTAGCATGATAAAGTGAAGCGAAATTATTTTTAGTGTTGTAATCTGGGTTATAAATGATATTTACTCCATATTTTTCTTTTAAATATTCAAATTGTTCTTTTTTATAACCAACTACAATATGTATTTCAGAAATACCCCCCCCCGCTACTAATTGTTTTATCTGTCTTTCAATAAGAATTTCGTCTTTTACTCTTAAAAGCCCTTTTGGTGTGTCATAACTAAGCGGAGCAAAACGAGAACTAAGTCCTGCTGCTAAAATAATTGCATTGTTTTTCATATTAAAGTCCTTAATTTTTTAAATATTTTATAATAACTTGTTAAAAATACTTAAAAGATACTTTCTGATACCAAGTTTGAGATTTTTTATATACTTTGATATTGCATTTCTTATTTTGAATTAATTTATAAAAATTCCCCAAATCATCTGTTACAGTTATATTTATTGCTTTGTTAAAAAATTTAATAATAAATAAAGTTTATTTATTTCTAATAACTTTATACTTTAAACTACATTAAAATACTTATGATTATTTTAAAACTCTAATATTTCCTACGACATCGTATTGTTTATAAAATAATTTTAGTGGTAAGACAAAAATAAAATGTATATATGTACTAACAATTTATCAAGTATTAATAAATATTTTTTACAAAATAAACAACATTCATACTTATAAATTATTAATTTAAAATATCCTAACTTATATTTTAATCTGATTAACTATGTAGTCTAGAATATATTTAGAAGTATTGAAATCATTAAAGCTGATATGATTTTTAACAAAGTTGTGTCTTTTTTCCTTTTTATAATCCATCCCTCCTATTACTATATTATTAATATAATCCAAAATATCATTCTGATTATAAGCAATATAATAATGTTGTAAACACTCTTTACCTAAATCACTAAAAGTTAAGTTGGTAGCCTTTTCATTTTTAAGTAAATAACACCCAGGATTATCAACACATAAATATTCTGCTAAAAAAGATCCACAATCAGTAATAATACCATCAGACTCAACAAATTCCTTAAAATACTCATTTGTATATTTTGGCACAACATTAGGATAACTTTCTAAAGTATTAAAATATTTTTCTGTTTTTTCAACCCCCCAATAATCATCACTTTGCATTCTAATTTTTAAAAAAGGATGGGGTCTAAATATAAAATTAATATCAGGATATAATTTTGGAAGTTCAAGAAAAAAATCACTAAATTTTAGAAATGTAGATAGTTTAAGATCTGGAACTGAATCCCCTATAGAATGATGAGGAGCCAAAATAATTGTTTTTTTAAAGTTATTTTTTTTAGAAAAACATTTAATAGCATCTAGTTTTACGCATCCAGATGTAACTAATTTATTATCCAAGTCTCTATACATCAGTGTTATTTTATCTTCTGCATATTTTGCATCTAAAAATATTTTCCAACAAAATCTCAATTCACTCTGAGAAAAAATATTATATAAATCATAATTAAAGTTAGATGTAAAACCATAAAATATGTGTATCGGTAATACTTTTTTATCAAATAAATATTCGGCTCTATGCAAGGGGTTTAATACATTACGATAAGGAGTAGTCAAGCAAGTTATATCCAACCTATCCGACACATCAACACACTTGCCATTATTCTCATCATAAGCCTTAATAATCTCTATGTCAGGATATTTTTTAACAACATAATTATGCGTACTATCAAAAGCTTCCATTTGCTCTTTTTTTGGCAAATCATTATAAGGAATTATAACAATGATAGGATTAAATATTTCATATTCTAAAATCTTATCTATCAACGGAAAAGCAGGAAACATAGAATCTCTAATGATAAAAAACCCAAAATTGATTTTTTGCCCATCTTTTAATTTTTGCTTTATATTTATTAAATTCTTAGCAATACAATCATTAACATGATTTATATCAATTTTTTCTTTGGATTTAATGTAATTAAAAAAATATTTCTTATTAATATATGTAAAAACCTTTTTCTTTCCAAAATAAATTTCTCTCCTACCATCTTTAAATTTAATTTTTTTAATCATTTACTACCTTCTATTTATTTAACTATATTTTTCTACATACCACTTAACGGTTTTTACTATACCGCTATCAAATGTCTCATCGGCTTTCCAGTCAAGCTCATTTTCAATCTTACTTGCATCTATTGCGTAACGCCTATCATGACCTGCTCTATCTTCTACAAATGTTAGCAAGTTTTTATAACTTTCATCTTTTGGTAAAAGCTCATCTAAAATCTCGCATATCTTAGCGACTATCTCAAGGTTTGTGCGTTCGTTTTTACCACCTATATTATAAGTCTGCCCCGCCTTGCCTTTATGATACGCTATATCAATGCCTTTGCAGTGGTCTAGCACATACAGCCAATCACGAATATTTTTACCATCGCCGTATATCGGGATAGGCTTATTTGCAAGAGCGTTTCTAATGATTGTTGGGATTAGCTTTTCATCGTGTTGTTTTGGTCCGTAGTTATTAGAGCAATTTGTAATAATCGTATTTAACCCATAAGTTTCATGATATGCACGAACTATCATATCAGAACTTGCCTTGCTTGATGAATAAGGAGAATTAGGCGCATATGGAGTAGTTTCACTAAACAGCCCAGTCTCTCCTAAAGTGCCATAAACTTCATCTGTACTTATATGATGAAATCTAGCATTTTTATACTCATCTTTATAGGCAAATGGTTTATTCATCCAGTATTTATAAGCTACATCTAAAAGCGTAAAAGTTCCATTTACATTTGTTTTTATGAAAGCTTCTGGATTTTTGATAGAATTATCCACATGGCTTTCAGCTGCAAAGTGAATAACCCCACTTATATCAAACTCTTTAAATATAAACTCCACTAGCTCTCGGTTGCAAATATCGCCTTTTATAAATTTAAAGCGTGGATTTTTCTCGCATTCTTTTAGGTTTTCAAGGTTTCCTGCATATGTCAAAAGGTCAAGATTTATAAGGTTATACCCACTATATTTATCCAAAAAATACGGAACAAAGTTTGAACCTATAAATCCAGCTGTGCCTGTTAATAATATATTTTTCATTTAAGTTCTCCTAGTCTTTTTAAACAATCTTTTACACCCTCACTCCAGTGCGAAATTCCTATTTCAAATTCTTTTTTGATTTTGTCTTTATCTAGCACACTATAGCTTGGGCGAGTAGCTTTTGTGGGATATTCGCTAGTTTTTATGGGGCTAATCTTACATTTATTACCACTTAATTCATTTATAAAATATGCAAAATCATACCAACTACAAACCCCTTCGTTTGAGTAATGATAAATATTTATGCCACTTTTAAATTTCGTTTGTTTGCTAAGTATAAAACCAGCTAAATCCTTTGCATATGTAGGACTTCCGATTTGATCACTCACAACACCTAAGCTATCTTTAGTTTTAAAAAGATTTAGCATAGTTTTTAAAAAATTCTTACCATAAAAACTATAAACCCAAGAAGTGCGGATTATACTAGCGTTTAGATTTGGTGTATTTAAGATAGCTTGTTCTGCTAGCTCTTTTGAGCGTCCATATACTCCTAAAGGATTTGTTTTTTCATCTACTTTATACGGCGTATGTTTAGTGCCATCAAATACATAATCAGTTGATATGTGAATCAAATAAACATTATGTTTAGCACATATTTTAGCTATTTCTTCAACACTTTTATGATTGATTAGATATGCTAAGTCTTTTTCATCTTCGGCTTTGTCTACTGCTGTGTAGGCTGCTGTGTTGATGATGGTATTAATTTTATTGTTTATTATAAATTGTTCTAAAATAGATGAGTTGCTAATATCAAGCTCATTTTTGCTAACAAAATAAAAATTATCATTATAGTTACTTGAAAGCTCTTTTAATTCACTTCCAAGTTGTCCATTTGCACCTGTTATCAAGATATTAGCCATAGTAATTTACCCCATATTCAAACAGCTCCTTGCATTCGCTAAGCAGTGGTTGGACTTTATCTTTATCTGATAAAACTATATCATCTGGATAAGCAAAATCTATACTTTTATAGCTAATCCCCCTATCGCACTCGCGTGAGTAAAAATTATCTACTTTGTATGTAAAAATCGCTTCATCGCTAAGCACTAAAAACCCATGAGCAAAACCACGAGGGATAAATAATTGTTTTTTGTTTTCACTACTTAGCTCAACTGCCACATACTCGCCAAATGTAGGGCTACCAACCCTAATATCCACAGCAAAATCTAGCACTTTACCACTTATAACCCTTACAAGCTTGCTTTGTGCAAATGGTGGTAATTGATAATGAAGCCCACGAAAGACATTTTTAGAAGATTTGCTTTCATTGTCTTGACAAAAATTAATCCTAAATCCTAAAAAATCATCAAGCAAATCTTGTCTAAAAGTCTCACAAAAATATCCCCTATCATCACTAAAAACCTTTGGCTCTATAATGATAACTCCGTCTAATTTCGTTTGTTTGAAGTTCATCTTATTTCTTTTTTGCTTTGATTTGCTTTATCTATTAAGTATTTGCCATATTGATTTTTACTTAGCGGCTCAGCTAGTTTTAAAAGTTGCTCACGGCTAATATACCCCATATCATAGGCTATTTCTTCAAGACAAGCGATTTTAAGAGATTGGCGTTTTTCAATTGTCATCACATAATTGCTTGCTTCTAAAAGCGATTCATGAGTACCTGTATCAAGCCAAGCAAAACCACGACCCATAAGCTCAACTTTTAATCTATCTTCTTCTAAATACATTTGATTTATGCTTGTAATTTCTAGCTCACCACGAGCCGATGGCTTAACAGTTTTTGCCTTTTTTACAACATCATTTGGGTAAAAATAAAGCCCTGTTACAGCATAATTACTCTTAGGCTCTTTTGGTTTTTCTTCTATGCTAATTACTTTGCCGTTTTCATCAAATTCTGCTACACCATAACGCTCTGGGTCTGCTACATAGTAGCCAAAAACAGTGGCTTTACTTTCTTTTGCATTGATAACGCTTTGTTTTAGCATATTTATAAGCCCATGACCATAGAAAATATTATCACCTAAAATTAAGCATACATCATCATCTTTGATAAACTCTTCACCTAACAAAAACGCTTGAGCTAAGCCATCTGGACTTGGCTGCTCTACATATGAAAAGCTCATCCCAAGCTCTTTGCCATCGCCTAAAAGTTTTTTATAACTTGGTAAATCATCAGGTGTCGAGATAATCAAAATATCCTTAATCCCTGCAAGCATCAAAACTGATAATGGATAATACACCATTGGCTTATCATATATCGCTAAAAGATGTTTGCTATTTCCTTTTGTGATAGGGTAAAGTCTAGTGCCGCTACCACCTGCTAAAATTATTCCTTTCATCTACATTCCTTTCTGAAATATAACCTCAAATCATTTCTTATTTTCTTTAAAAATAATCTCTTTGTTTTATAACTCTTAATAAACGGTGACAATATCTTATAAAAACAATATTTAAAATAATTAAAATACTTCACATAAAACATATAACTTTGCGAAATATTAAACAACTTAAATATATATGCATTTGCCAACTCCAACGGAGCACAATACTTGATGTAATACCGCTCATCTTGAACAATATTAACCAATATTTTACCGCTATTCACATCTCCTATTTTAAACAAATTTAAAAACCTTCTAAATGCGTCAAAAGAATTACCCAATACTTTTGTTTTAATCCAAAACATATTATTAGTTATAATAATTTTATCATCACAATACCCATTTGACATATATGCTGACAATACAAATTGATTAAAATGAAAATGCGGCACCATCATTGGTATATACATTCCAAGCCTTGCATCATTATACAATTTATTAATTATGTTTGCTATATACAATTTATTATACAATAGGGCTTGTATTGTAATTTCAGCAAAATCTTTTTTAATGCAAGTCTGTATATTTTCAATAATATCATAAAAATCCATATCATGAATAAAACACACATGATCATAAGACATTATTTTTTCGTAAATTACTTCTGCATTAAAAATAATTTTTTCATCATAATTAACAAATTGTTGATTGAAATCATTCTTGTTGCAAATCAAAATAATATCTAAATAGTTAAAAATACTATTGATTAAGTTAACATATTTTGTTTTTATATACTCATCATGTATATAAATAAATAATGCATTTTTATTTTTTAAACCATTAGAATGTATGTATTTATCTGAAATAATATCGTACAAATTAATCAAATATCCTAATTCATCCAAAGAATATAAAGCTAGTAAATCATCCCAAACACAATCATATAATTTTGCATTAACTTGTTTTATATTATTTAATATACTTGAGGTATTAGGCACAACACTAAAGTTATATAATACATGTTTATATTCAGAAAAACTTTTTCTTTTAATTATAGGACATTTATCAATAACAACTTGTTCGTATATTAATATAGTAGGATTATTATTAATTAACTCGCTATATTTGATGAAATTAATATATACACTAGAACTAAAACCTTGTTGCTCAAAATAATAAGTCAATTCGCACTCACCATATGCTATAGCCTCACTAAAAGACAAAAACACTTTTAAATTATCCCAATACCTCTTAAAATCATCACTTTCTAGTAAGCTTTTCCTAAAAACCAAGAAGTAGGATTGTATATGCTCTTTTATATAATATTTCTTTTTATTGACCTTGATACTATCGTTTGTTTTTGGATGTCTATTTATACCCCAAAAATCACACTCTCTTTTCGCCATTTCATCAAACATTTCAGAAAATGGATATATAGGACCATAATAACTATTGTTCGTAAGTATTAGTTCATCATAATTTTTAAGTTTATCATATCCTATATGCTCGATTCCGGCTTTATATGCTGCAAAATCAAATCCTATATTTTCTCTTTGCAAAACCTCTACATTTAAATCTTTTAATTTTTGCAAACCATCATCATTAATGCTACCATTTACAATAACTAAAATATCTCTTGCAACTTCTTTTAATCCATTTATACAATAAGTTACATAATCTCTTACTTCACCATTTTTTTCATAAAAAACATATATAGCTATTCTATTACTCATAGATAAATTCCTAAATCCATAAATTTTTATATTTCAATAATACCGTGTTCAAAACTTTATAAAAATATTTTTTATTTTTTGTTGTTTTTTTATTAATTTTAATCTTATTAAATTGAATATATTTTTATATCCGTAATTTTTTTTATGGTAATTAATTTCCATGCTTATTTTGTCTAAATTTAATCTTGTTAAATACTGTTTTGTAAATTTTTTAGAAAAATTATTTTTTATACAAGAGCTACCTATTAGATCAATCGCTTTCTTATAATCTTGCAAGCAATTTTGAAAATTAACATTACTTAAATTATTACTAACTGATGTTTCGTATATATTGTATTTATAAAAACTATGATTTAATATTGCCACTTTTTTTGAAACATTAATTACATGATAAAAAACAGAAACATCTTCTGTTAAATTAGTTTTAAAACTATTATCAATACTATCTATCAAAGAAAGTGCTTTTAGATAAATCTCTTTATTATATATTTTCAACCATAAAACCCACTTAAGTTTATTTTTAATAAAAAATTTTTGAAATTTTTCTATTTTGTATAATTTAAAATCAGGAAGACTTTTACTTATATTTTTTACACAACCATTGTCTATAACATGCCCATTAAAATATATAAAATCTACACTATACCTTTCTATCTCATTATACAAAATTTCACAAGCATTAAGTTCTAGTTCATCATCAGGGTCTAAAAACATTAAATATTTTCCATTAGCATTTAAAGCTCCAGTTCTTTTTGCTCTAAAAATGCCTTGATTTGTTATATTGTCAATAAGTTTTATTCTGCTGTCTTTTTGCATATATTCTTGTATAATTTTTACACTATCATCTTGTCCTTTATCATCTACAAAAACTATTTCTATATCTTTTAAAGTCTGATTAATACAACATGTTATTGATTTATTTAAATATTTTTCAGAATTATAAATAGGAATTATTATTGATATTAGTGGCATATTTACCCTTATAAATATAAATTAACACATTATTGCTAAACTTTTTTAATATATACCTAAAAAAGGAAAGAAAAATGATAAAGACTTGTATATTTCCAGCGGCAGGTTATGGAACCAGATTTTTACCTGCTACAAAAACGCTACCTAAAGAAATGCTACCTATACTTGATAAGCCTTTAATTCACTATGCTATGGAAGAAGCTATTGAAGCAGGACTTACAAATATTGGTATTATTACAGGTAGAACAAAAAGGGCTTTGGAGGATTATTTTGATATATCTTATGAGATAGAAGACGCTATAAAAGGCAGTGAAAAAGAAAAGCTTCTAAGCGATGTTCGCCGTCAAATGGAAGTTTGCAATTTTACATTTACTAGACAACGCAAAATGAATGGTCTTGGAGATGCTATAAATCACGCAAGATATATGGTAAATAATGAAGCTTTTGGAGTAATCTTAGCCGATGATTTATGCGTAAATGATGAGTGCGGTGTAATGAGTCAAATGGTAAAAGCCTATGAAAAATATCGTTGTAGTGTTGTTGCACTTATGGAAGTGCCAAATAAAGATACCAAAAAATACGGAATTATAGAAGGCGTAAAACTAGAAAAAAACATCTATAAAATCACCGACATGGTAGAAAAGCCTGACCCAAAAGACGCTAAAACAAACTTAGCTATTATAGGTCGCTATATCCTAACCCCTGATATTTTTGACATCTTAGACAATACCCCTGCAGGCAAAGGCGGAGAGATACAAATAACAGACGCACTAAACACTCAAGCAAAAGAAGGAAGATGTATTGGGCTAGTATTTAGCGGACTTAGATTTGATTGCGGTAGTGTAGAAGGCTTTTTTGAAGCTACAAAATACTTTTATGAAAGAGATTTTAAATGATAAATTACGAAGGGTATTTTGAAAAAACTAGCAAAGAAATCATAAATGATTATATAAATAGAATGAACGCTGAAAGAAAAAGTGGCGAAGTGGGGTTTTATGATTTGCCACTAGAATTTGAAATAGGAATTTCAAAATTAAAAAAGGCTAAAGAAAACTTTAAAAACAAAAGTCATTTTGTAGTGCTTGGAATGGGTGGAAGTAGCGTTGGCACAAGGGCGATTGCTAGTTTTTTAGGCATTAAAAACATTGATTTTTTAGACAATATCTCAACCACTCTTTTTAATGAAATCTTAGAAAAAATTAGCCTTGAAAAAACCCTTTTTATCCTTGTTTCAAAATCAGGAAACACTATTGAGTGCATAAGTTATTTTAGGATTTTATGCGACGTGCTAAATCTTAGCGTAGATGAGCTAAAGCACCATTTTATCGGCATTTGCATGAAAGAAACCAAGCTTTATGAGTTTTTGCAAACAAACGAAATTTTGCATTTTGATATAGAAGAAAATGTTAGCGGTAGATTTTCAGTGCTTAGTAATGTTGGACTTGTGCCATTATATCTTGCAGGGGCTGATGTAGAAAGTATCATAAATGGTGCAAAAGCTTGTATGAATGATACTTTGGCTCGTGAACATATTATAAATCTAGCCTACACGCTAACAACGAAAATGATTAATAAAAACTATGTTTTATTTACATATTGTGAAGAATTACGCCATTTTAACGAGTGGTTCGTGCAGCTTGTAGCTGAAAGCCTTGGCAAGTTTAAAGAATACAAACGCGTTGGACTTACACCGATTAGCCTAATAGGTCCAAAAGACCAGCATTCGTTTTTACAACTCATAATTGAAGGTCCAAAGGATAAATTTGTTGAGTTTATCCGTATAAAACCAAGCGAGAATAGCCCAAAAATAAAGCCTATAAAAGGACTTGAAAACCTTGAAAATCAAAGCGTAGGACATAGCCTAGATGAGCTACTTTACGCTCAAAGCAAATCTTGTCTTGATGCTATAAAGGCTGAAGGAATTGATACAAGCTTAATTGAGCTTGATAGCAAAAGTGCCTATAATATCGGGTATTTGATATATTATTATGAGCTTGTTGTTGGAGCTTGTGGGCTTATGATGGGGATAAATACTTACAATCAACCAGGCGTTGAAAGCGCTAAAAAACTTCTAAAAGTCTTACTTACTACGAAATAGGTTTTATAAGACCTATTTCTTGTGCGAATTAAAAATCAAATTCCTATTTCAAATTCTACGAAATTTCTTATTATATTAGATTAAAAACAAAAGAATTTGAATTAGGCTTTTAAGTTTTTAAATTAATTAAATTAATTTAAAAAAACTTCCGCCACTACCACTTAAAAACAAGCCTTTGTTAGCATAGTTTATAGTGCTAGGATATAAAGCATTGCAAGGTTTTAATAAATCATTTAGCTCGTCGTTTTTAAAAGTGCTTAAAAGCTCCTTTGTTTTTAGTCTGCTAAGCTCGTCGTTTTCATAATATTTTGGCTCTTTTGCAAACTCGCAAAACACATCTTTGGTGCTACAAGGCTCTGAAAATTCTAAGCCAAACTCGCATTCATCATCGCTAAAGTCTTCTATAATTTCTCCATATCCACTAACATTTGCGCTCTTTAGCCCACTAGCAAAAAAGCTAACATCAGCTCCACTCTTACTTGCAATTTGCATAATATCAAAAGGCTTTATATCATTTAATAATTTTATAAAACAAGCTGCGTTTGAACTAGCCCCACCAAGCCCTGCAAAAGTTGGGATATTTTTTTGCAAAATTAGAGCAAAATTATTTTGAAATTCCTGTTTTAAATTCTCATCAACTAAGCTTAAAACCTTTGAGAAAATATCACTTTTTGAATAAAAATTGCTTACCAAATTATCATTTATTAAATACATTTTATCAAGCAAAACATCTTCTTTAAACTCACTTTCATAAGCTATGTTTTTGATTACGGAATTTAGATTAGGAATTTGCTTTAGATGATAATCTTTTGCTTTATCTTTTGGCACTAAAAACAACTCATCATATAAATTATCAAGCCTATAAAATCTTGAAATTAATTGATGATAGCCGTTTTTTTTGCCTGTAATTTTTAAAAATACATTGATTTTTGCAAAAGATTTCATTGCTTATCTTTTTTATACATTGAAAGAGAACTTACCAAACTATCTAATAAATCGCTTGATGATGCAGCTGATTGAATGTTTTCATCTTTTACGCAATCTACCAATTCATCTCTTAAAATCAAAGTTTGCTTTGGTGCTTCTATGCCGATTTTTACACTATCGCCTTTGATTTCAAAAATCTTGATTTTAATCCCACCATCAATTACTATTCCTTCTCCTGCGTTTCTTGATACTACTAACATTTTTCCACCTTATTTAAAATATATTCTATTTTTTCATCTAGTTTTATTATGCTAAAACATTCTCCTAAATCAATTTTATATGTTTTATATTCTTGATATTTAAAATCATTTAAGCTAAGCTTTTTGCCTAATAAAACATCGTTTATATCGCCTAAATATTCGTTTTCTTCTAAATCAACGCTTGCAAATGCGTTATAAATTTTAAACTCTTTAAACTCACCTTCGCTAATTCTTCTAAGAGAACTTAGCGTTCCTACTACGCCTAATTCATCGCAAATTAGCTGTGCGTATGAGCGAACATAAGTTCCTTTGCTAGCACTTAATCTAAAGCTTATAAATGGGAAATTATAATGCAAAAGCTCTGCTTTTACACTCATTACACACTCGCTTAACACTACTTCTTCGCCATTTCTCGCTAGTTCATAAGCTCTTTTGCCATTGATTTTTTTAGCACAAAATATAGGCGGAGTGTATTTTATATCGCCTTGAAATTTATTAAAAGCAGCCTTAATTTGCTCTAAAGTAGGCTCATTTACATTAGTTAAACTTATGTTTTCATTATCAAGACTAGGGCTACTTGCACCAAGCCAAATTGTAGCCTCATAAACCTTTGGCTCAAGATTTAAAAAGCGAAATAATTTTGCATGTTTTTTATCAGCACACAAAAGCGCTCCACTAGCAAAGGGATCAAGCGTTCCTGAATAGCCTAATTTTACGCCTAACTTTTTGCCTAATTTACTTGCGTAAGTGTTTGAGCTTATATTTATAGGTTTATTTGCTAGAAAAATCATCTTTTACTCATAATACAAAATCAAATCTTTGCTAAAAAAGTCATTTCTTTGCTCTTTTAATGTTTTTAGATTTGTTTTTAGTATGTTTTCAAGCTTTGAGCTTTTGCATTTTAAAGCTGTGCTTTTAATATCACTAAAAGAAAACTCGTTTGTATATCTATCGCCGTTTTTTGCCTGAGTTAATTTGCCATAAATTAGATTACAACCTACAAAAATAGTAAATTCATCATTTTTTATCACAATACCCCAAGCTTTTTCATTAGGTGCTTTAAATAAAGAATTTTTATATTTTATCGCTTGTAAAAACTCGCCTTTGCTTAAAAGTTTGCCATTACTCATATCAATGTTTGAGATATTATATAATTTAAGAAGCTTGTCTTTAAATTCGCTAATTACTTTCTCATCATAATTTTTATAAACAACTAAATCTTTTAGATTTATCTTGATTTCTTCGTTTTCTAAAAACTCGCTATTTCCGATTTTAAATTCCTTAAGAGTTTTTAGTATAAATTCTTCATCAGCTTTTGCTGTTTTAGAACACATATAGGTATTTTGCTTAACCTCATCTAAGATTAATAAGCCATCATTTTGTTTTATTTTGCCATAAAACATATTGCATTTTGTATTTAGTTCAAACTCGTCTTTATTAATAATAAAATTATAAGGGTTACTTCCAGCTAAAACACTATTTGTCTTCTTATCCACTAAGCTTTGTATTTCGTAATTGCCATCTTTAATAATCGCATTAGCGTTTGCAAAAAGAACTAAAAATACACTTAATAATAATTTTTTCATTTAGTTGCTGCCAAATTTTATCTTTATCTTATCATTGCCTAAGATATTTTCACGCTCTAAACTAAGCTCATTTAATGAATCTAAAAGTAGTTTTTCAAGCATTGCTTCTCTTTTAAAGCACATCATTTTAGTGCTTGCTAAGTTGTTGAAAAATAATTTTCCGTTTTTTTGCTTAGTATCTGCAATTAATTTATTGCAACCTACATAGATTATAAATTTATTTTTATCTAGAAAAAAAGCCCAACCACCAGTGTTTTGCTCACAAACGCCACTTTTAGTATCTAAAATACAATCTATTCTATATTCGCCATCTTTAATAATTTTTTCATTATTTTGATTACTTGCACAAGCTATGAAAACTAATGCAAGTAAAGATATTAAATATTTTTTCATTTATTTTCTTCTATTGTAATTTTAACTTTATCATTTTCTAAAGAATTTAGCGAAATATCTAGCTCAGTTAATGAAGTTGCAACCAAATTTTCAACCTTCATCAAATCATCAGGACACATCATTTTTGTACTTGCAGGAGCTTTGAAAATTAACTTGCCATTATTTTGTTGAACTTCTCCAAAAATTCTATTACATCCAACAAACATTCCAAATCTATTATTCTCAATCATAATAGACCAATTTCCTGTATTAGGGTATTGTGAATTGTTTTGTTTATCAAGAATATGGGTTATTTTATATTCGCCATTTTCAAGAGTTTTATTTGCATTCATTTCATTTCCTTGATTTTGTATATTTGCACAGCCAAAAAACGCTAATGCACTTAACAATATTAAAGATTTTTTCATTTATTCTCCTTTGATTTTGTTGATACTTTCTCTTAATAAGCCTTCATCAGCTTTACCTAAAATAAAATACTCATTACCTAGTTTTTGATATTTGCCATCTTTTAACATAACTTTAAAAGGTAATTGAACTTGGGTGTTATATTTTATATCATTTGTAATTGCTTCTACGATTAAATCTGCTCTTTCATCATTTGTTAAAAAATAATAAGCATTGTAATTTTTAGCAAATTCTTTTAACTTTTGTGCGTCTGCATTTTCTGCATAAGATAAGCCTAAAATTACTAAATCATCTAAATGCTTTGATTGAATATCAAAAAGCATAGGAGCTTCTAATCTACAAGGCTGACAAAATGTTCCAAAAATATCAATTAATAATAATTTATTGCTATCAACTATCTTAAAGCCATTTTCTAATCTTTGTATTTTAAGCTCTTGATTATCCCAACTCTTAAGAGTTATTATATCTCCTGCTTTTAATTCTTTTACGCTTTCATCTTTGCTACAAGCAGTTAAAAATAAAGCAAAAATACTTAATGCTAATAATAATTTTTTCATACTATCTCCTTAAAATCTTCTAATAAATACGCTATGCATAGGTTTATTTTCTTTATCTAATTTATAGTATTTAAAACCTATTTTAGTCCCAAGCTCAAACGGATGATTAATCTCATCTATCGTAAAACCACTACCTACTACGATAGTAGTTAATTCTTTATTATCTATACTTAAATTATCATCTTCTAATGCTCTTAAAGCATTAGCTTTTTTCCATTTGCATTCATAATTGATTAGTTTATTATCAGAATCAAGATTTACCTTAGAAACAATACAGTTATCTTTATAAAATCTTTTAACTTTTATGATTTTTTCTTTTAAAGGCACATCATAAGCCGTATTTTTCTTATGCATATAAACACCTTCAGAACCTTTTAATACCATATGATTAAAAAAATCAATAAATTCATCACTATCGCTAAACTCATATTGCTTAATAAATGTAATATTATTATTTGGATGTTTTTGTAACCATTCTTTTAATACTTTTAACCTATCCATTAAATCACCTTTTTGATAAGGCACATCTGCTACATAAAACTTAGTGCATTTTAATTTATTTAAAGCTACATCATTAAAAGTGTCGTAATAATCAGTCCCACAAAATAAAGCCCCTTTAATATCAAAAGGTGGGAAATCTTTTGTATAACTCTTACTTATCTCGTATGTTTGATTATCGTTGTTAAATAATCTTTCTCCATCCCAATTAACACCCATTCCATCAATATATTCGCTAACATAATAATCTTGTACATTAATATCTTTTAACTCATCAAAATCGTTATAATTAAAAGTTTGAGACATCAAAACACTACAAAATGAACAAAAAACTAAAAAAAATTTCATTTATTCTCCTAAAGTTTATATAATCCTTTAAATAACTTTAAATTTAACATCTAAATTAATTTATTAAGGGGACTTATGATTTCTAAAATTTCTATTTCTAAAAAACTTTTGTTACTCACAGGAACTTTTTTAATTATATTATTAATTTATAATATTTTATTAATTAAGAGCAGTTATGAAACCTACAACTCTTCTATAAAAGCCCAAGATAATGCAAAAATTATTTTAAAAACAAATAATTTAATCCATTTTTTACAAGTTGAGCGTGGTCTTAGTGTAGGAGTTTTAGCAGGAGCAAATAGCTCATCAATGTTAGCAAATAGAACTAAAGTTGATGCTTTAATAGACGATGAAAACACAAAAGCAAAAATCAATAATTTAAGAGCAATGGTTGATGCTAAAGAAAATAGAGCAAAGGTTTTAGCAGCTTATACACAAGCGATTAATTCTTTATTAATGCAGACAAAAGAGCTTTCTTTAAACCTTGATGAAAGTTATTCAAGCCTTAGCGATGCTTTAAATCTAGTAGCAAAAACTAAAGAAAGATATGGTTTATTGCGTGGGACTTTAAACGGAGTATTTAATGCTAATACTATGGATATTGCAACTTTTTCAAGTGTTAGTTATATGAATACGAGCATATTAAATAAACTAAAAGAATTAAACGAATTAAAGCTTAAGTTTTTAGATGATAAATTACAAACAATATCAAAACTTGATGAGAATTTGAAATTTCAAGAATACATAAATATTGCGTTCAATAATAATATAAATGGAAATTTTAATGTAAAAGCTAGTGAGTTTTTTGATGTTGCTACAAAACTGATTGAAGATTATAAAGAACTTGAAGATGATATTACAAATAAAATCCTTTCAAAAGCTAGCGAAAACGAAAGCAATTCAAAAGAAGCCATTATTTTACAAATCATAATTGCTATATTTGCTCAAGGAATAAATATGTTTTTAGCTTTTGTAATTTCAAAAAATATTATTAATAATCTTGATTTGATTAATAAAGGTCTTGATAGCTTTTTTGATTTCTTAAAGTACAAAAGCGATGATGTAATGACAATAAAGACAAACAATAAAGATGAGTTTGGAAAAATGGCAAAACAAATAAACGAAACCGTTTTAGAGCTAAAAGAAAATTATAAAAAAGATCAGACCTGTATAGATGAAATTACAAAAATCACAAATGAAATAAAATTAGGAAAGCTAGATAATGATATATTTAGCGAGCCGTATAACCCTAGAATTAAGGCTTTAAAAGGCATATTAAAAGAAATGTTAGGAGTATTAAAGACTAAAATCGGTAAAGATATTAATAAAATTGATGGTCTATTAAAAGAATATGCAAATATGAAATTTGTAAATAATATAAAAGAGCCTATCGGAGAAATTGAGCTAAGCTTAAATACTTTACAAAAAGAAATAAAAAATATGCTTTATTCTCAAGAAAATATAAGCAATAGTTTAAAGAATAATTCAAAAAATCTAAAAGATAGTATGAAACAGCTTTTAATCGGTAGCAATAAAGCAAAGAGCAATCTTGAAGAAAGTGCAGCAGCAATCAATCAAATGTCAAGCTCAATGGGTGCAATTTCACACAAAAGCCACGAAATCATTCAGCAAAGCGATAGTATAAAAAGCGTAATTGATGTCATTAGACAAATCGCAGAAGATACTAATTTATTAGCCCTAAATGCTGCTATTGAGGCTGCGAGAGCAGGTGAGCATGGACGTGGATTTAGCGTTGTTGCAAGTGAGGTTGGAAAATTAGCTAATAATACTAGCTCATCGCTAAATCAAGTAGAAGCAAATGTGAAATTATTAGTTCAACAAATCCACGATATAGGAATGAGTATAGAAGAACAAACCCAAGCTATTAATCTAATAAATAAAACAATTTGCGAAATAGATAATCTAAACAAAGATAATGATTTAGTTGCAAATAATACAAACAATGCTGCAAATAGCGTTGATGATTTAGCTAGCAATATAATTGAAGATTTAAAGAAAAAAGAGTTTTATTAATAAAACTCCTTGGAATTTGAAATAGGAATTTGAAATTCCTATTTCGTAATTCTTTTATCTTTAAAACCTGCATTTATTAAAAAATAGGATAAAAAATGAATTTTAGACATATGCAACTATTTTTAAAAGTAGCACAATTACAAAGCTTTACAAAGGCTGCAAACGAGCTTAAAATACCTCAACCATCATTATCTCAAAGTATCTTTGCTTTAGAGAATGAATTAAAAACTACACTTTTTAATAGGAACACAAATCCAATAACGCTAACAAAAGCAGGAGAAATCTATCTTAAAAAAGCAAACTTAATAAAGGATATGGTTGCTGAATTAGATAATGAAATTTCAGCTTTAAACAGAGCAAAAACAGGTAAAATTCGCATTGCTTTTTCTCAAAATGGTTATAATATGATACCAAATCTCTTACCTACTTTTTGCAAGCGTTTTAATGATGCAGATATTAAAATCTCACAAATATTTTCAACCCTAAAAATAAAACAAATGATTGAAAATGATGAGATTGACCTTGGGATGCTAATTTTACCAATTGATATAAAGCAACTAAAATATGAAGTTATAAAGACTAGCAATGTATTTTTGGCACTTCCTTCAATACATGAATTATCTTTAAAATTTAAAAATAAGAAATTACCAACAATCTCAATTCAAGAATTAAAAAATGAAAAATTTATCTTGCCAAAATCTACACAAAGAAGTAGATTAGATATTGATATGGTTTTTAAAAAACAAGGATTTACACCTAAAATTTTATGTGAAACAGAAACATTTGATATAGCAAACTCAATAGTTGCAAGTGGAGTTGGTGCAACATTTACGATTAGTGAATTAATAAAAGATGATAAAAAAGACAAAATAAAACTATTTAATATATGTGATACTGAACTTGTTAGAACTCTAATTATTGCTTATAAAAAAGATAAGAAACTTTCAAATTTAGAAATTGAATTTATTAAAATGGCAAAAGAATTAGGGGCATAGCCCCTAAAACTACATTAATTTTGTAGCATCAATTATATTTAAATTAAGACCTAGCTTTTTGCTATCAAGTCCAAGCGCTAAGCCTACTAATTGAGAAAGATGAATTATTGGCTTTCTAATTTTAGAATTCATAGCGTTTTGATAGCGTTCTTGATAAATATCAAGCTGCATTTGACAAAGCGGACAAGGAGTAACAACACAATCAGCACCATTTTCATCAGCATTTTCTACTATTTGCGAAGACATTTTTTGAACCGATTTAACAGCTGGATAACTAGCGTGAAAACCACAGCAATCAAGGCGTTTTTCAAACGGCACTATATTTGCACCTAAAGCACTAACTACTGCTTCAAGGCTTTTTGGGTTTGTTGAGCTTTCTTTAAAATTATGTTCTCTTTCAGGGCGAAGGCTATGGCAACCATAAAAAAGTGCTACATTTAAATTTGAAAGCGGTTTAACTACTTTTGATTTTAAAGTATCTAAGTTCTCATATAAAACCCATAAAAGACTTGTAATTTCATTATTTCCTTGATACTTCATATTTCCTTTTGCTAAAAACTCATTTATACGATCTTTAGCACCTTTATCTAAGGCATTTTTTGCACGAGTAAGTGTTAGCATACAGGTGCTACAAGTGGTAAGCATTGGCATATTCATTCTTTCAGCTAATGCAATATTTCTAGCATTTGCTACAAGAGTTGCAATCGGATCTACATCTTGTGCTTGAGAAGCACCACAACAGCTCCAGCCTTTAATCTCATGTAAAGTTATGCCTAAAATAGGTGCTATTGCTTCTAGCGACATTTTTGATTCTTTTGCTGCCTGACTTAAAACACAGCCAGGGAAAAAAGCGAAATCTTTATTTTGCATAATTACTCCTTATTAGCAGCTCTTGCTGCTTCAATCATTTTCATTAAATCTTCATGGCCTTCTATCTTACGCTCACCAAAAATATGTAGTGGATTCATCTTGCCTGCTTTCATTAAATTAAATGCGATATCCATTTTTGTAACATTTGCCAAAACACCTTCAGAACGAAGTGCTAAATAAATTTCATTTAATCTACCTGTATCTTCTAAGTCTAAAAGAAAAGCTTTAGCATGAGCTGGGCCTGTGCCTTCTTTTAAGCCTTTTTTCATAGCCATTACTCTTAGCATTGCTATATCATCAGCAGCACTAATTCCTTTTGGACAGCGATTAGCACATTCTTGACAATGAACGCACATCCAAAGACCATTATCAACTGAAGGTTTTATATGTTCCATAGGGTCTTTTGAGCGTGAATCAGCAGCAGCACGTAAAGCATGAGTAAATACAAAAGGCTCCATATAATCATCTGAATTTGCTTCAAGCTTACTACATTCACTAGCACAACAACCACATAAAATACAATCCCATTGCTTTTTAATAGCATCAACTTCAGCTTGAGTTTGAACGCAACCTTTTTTCTCAGAAAATTCTTCTTTTGGTGTAATGGTTGGTTTTACCTTTCTTAAGTTTTCAATACCTGGCTTCCAATCAACTACTAAATCAGAAAGGACTTTAAAATTTGCTAATGGAGAAATAGTAATAGTGTTTGGATTATCATATTCTTTAAGCAAATCGTCCATTTTAGTATCACAAGCAAGATATGAATGACCATTCACACGCACACCACAAGCACCACAAATAGCCATACGACAAGCAGCTGTAAAATTTAGCGTAATATCTTGTGTGCGTTTTATATGTTGTAATAAGCCTAAAAGTGTTTTTCCTTTAACTTCTTCTATATCAACTTCGTAAGTTTGAACATATTTTTTTGTTCCATCAAACCTATCAATTATAATTTTCATTAGTATTTCCTTTCTTCAGGTTGAAACTGAGTTATAACAACATCTTTATAGTTAAGATTTAATTCGCCATCTTTTAATGTAACTAAACTATGCTTTAAGAAATTTTCATCATCTCTTTTTGGATAGTCTTCTCTAGTATGAGCACCACGACTTTCTTTTCTATTTAATGCACCTAAACAAGCACATCTTGCTAAAAGTATTAAGTTACCAAACTCTAAATACTCAATAAGTGCAGTGTTGTAAGTCATATTTGGATTTGAAATCTTAAGATTGTTATATTTAGCCCAAATTTCATCTAGGATTTTCATATGTTTTTCAAGCTTTTCGCCGGTTCTAAAAATACCCATATTATCCCAGTTGTATTGTCCGAATTCTTCTCTTAAATCATAAAGTTCATTTGGTTTTGAATTGCCACTTGTAATATCTTTAAGTTTAGCTTTCCATTTTTTAGCAAGTTCTTCTGCATGTTTTCCTGAGCCATAATTTGTTCTATTATTTGCATATTCACTTGCACCCTCGCCTGCAAGTTTTCCTGTAACTGCAGCATCTGCTAAGCTATTTCCACCTAAACGATTTGCTCCATGAATTGAAGCACAACTAGTCTCACCTGCTGCAAAAAGTCCAGCTAAATGAGTACTCATATCATCAAATTTAGCAATTTCTATCCCACCCATAGAATAGTGTGCTGTTGGGCGAATTTTTATAGGTTCTTTTACTAAATCTATACCTTCAAATAAAAGTCCTATATGGCGAATTTGAGGTAATTCATCCATTATTTGCTCTTCTCCTAAATGCGTAACATCTAAAAGAACATAAGATCCCATTCCCTCACCAAAACCATTGCCAAGGCGAATTTCGCTCTCAATTGAACGAGAAACAATATCTCTTGGAGCAAGCTCTAAACGATTTGAGTATTTACTCATAAAGCGTTCGCCTTTATTGTTAATTAGTTTTCCACCAAGTCCTCTTGCAGCTTCAGTAATTAATGCTCCACCATTTCTTACACCAGTTGGGTGAAATTGAAGCATTTCAGGGTCTTTAAATGCAAGTCCAGCCCTTAAAGCTGCTGCTATTCCATCTCCACTTGCATTAAATGGAGTTGAGGTGCGATTAAAAAACACACGAGTATAACCACCAGTAGCAAGGATAACTGATTTTGCCAATACAGGCACAACATCTCCTGTTTGCATATTCAAAAGAACAACGCCTTCGCATTCGTTATTATCAATTGCAATATCTAGTAAATAATGATCTAGTAAAAACTCAACTCCATTTGAAATAGCCTCATCAAGGCATGTATGCATCATGATTGAGCCAGTTTTATCGGTAGCATAATTACAGCGTTCGTATTTAGCACCACCTGCAAAGCGTCTTGCGACAGTTTTATCTTTTTGTCTATTAAATGGCATTCCTGCATAATCAAGCTCATGAATTGCTTCGGTAGCTTTTGTTGCAAATTTTATAATAGCGTCTTGATCGCCTAAAAAATCACTTCCTTTTACAGTATCATATGCATGAAGCATATTTGAATCGCCATTTTCAAAGTCAATTACACCATTAATTCCACCTTCAGCCATACAGGTTGCATTACGAGATGGCATTCCTTTATTTACCACAACAACATCTAAATTTGGATGTTTTTTCCTAACAGCAACAGCTGCTCTAAGACCTGCTCCGCCCGAACCGATAACTAAAACATCAGTACAAGCAAGAGAGTTTTGATTAGTGCTTTTAAATACACTACTTAAAACTGAAGCTGAATTTGCAAAGTTTTGCTTATTCAATTTTTCTTCATTCATAAGAAACTCCTTTAAATAAGATTGTTTGTATCTTAATTTTTAATTTTTCCTTAAAATAAAAAATTAATAATAAAATCTTATTATAAATTATATTATAAGTCAAATATTATTTTATGTATTATCTAATAAGAAAAATCTTATAAGTATTTAATGTATAACTTGGTTTGATGATTGAATATGTGTGTTTAATGAATTTATATGGATTGTTTTATTAAAAATCAAAGAATTTGAATTCGGAATTTGATTTTTTAAATTTCAAATTCCTATTTCAAATTCTTAATGTTTTTGCATTAATTTTGTAAGTTTAAATAATAATCTATTTGTTCTCTACCTAAAACTCTAATTAAGTTTGTGCTACCTGTCTCGCCTACTGGATAACCTGCTGTTATAACATAGTTTTTATTCTTATCCATTATGCCTTTTTTTACCCCTACTTTTACACAATTATGTAAAAGCTCATGCAAACTAGAAGCTTTATCTACTACATAAGTTTCGCTAAGTCCCCAGCAAATACTAAGGCTTTTTAGAGTTTTATCGCAATGGCTCATTGTAATGATTTTTGTATCAGGTCTATATCTTGCCATTTTCTTAACACTTGCACCACTGCTTGTAAGACAAATTAAAGCGTCTGCATTAATATCTTTTGCAAGTTGAACTGCTGATGCTGCAATGGTATCTGTCATATCTCTTTTATCGTGATTAAAATTACAATATGGATAAATCTTTTCTATTTCGCTAATTGTTGCTGACATAATACTAACAGCATTTACAGGATCGATTCCAACTGCACTTTCTTCGCTAAGCATAACAGCGTCAGTTCCATCTAATACAGCGTTTGCAACGTCGCTTATCTCTGCTCTGGTTGCACTTTTATTATTTGCTAAAGAAAATAGCATTTGAGTTGCAGTAATTACAGGCTTACCCATTTCATTAGCTTTTTTGATGATTGATTTTTGAATGCTTGGCACTTTATAAAATGGCACTTCAATACCTAAATCCCCACGAGCAACCATTATTCCATCACTTACATTTAAAATCTCATCAATATTTTCAACCGCATCGAACTTTTCAATCTTTGCAAATACTTGAGTTTTATTTCCGTTTTCTGCTAGGATTTGCTTTGCATTTTTTATATCATAAGCGTTTTGAACGAAAGATATTGCCATATAATCAACATCGTTTTTTACGCCCCATAATAAATCATCTTTGTCTTTTTTAGTAATTACTTCTATGTTTATTTTTGTATTTGGAAAATTTATTCCTTTATTTGAAGCTAATTTACCATCGTTTTGAACTTGGCATTTTAAATAATCTTGCCCTACTTCTTCAACGATTACTTTTATAGAACCATCGCATAAAAATATCGCTTCGCTAGGTCTTACAGCTCCTAAGATTTCATTATAATTTGTGCTAACTTCATAATGATTATCTGATTTTTGATTAGCTTTAATTGTATGTCTATAAATGTCTAATCTATCGCCCTTTTTTAATAAAAACGGCTCAGGAAGCTCTAAAACTCTAATTTTTGGACCTGAAATATCTTGTAATACGCCGATATTCTCGCCTAATTCATTTGAGATTTTTCTAACTTTATCAAGGTTTGCTTTATGATATTCATGTGAGCCATGAGAAAAGTTTAAGCGAAATACATTAACCCCTGCTTTTATCATTTCTCTTATACATTCTTCGCTATCACTTGCTGGCCCTAAAGTTGCAATTATTTTTGTTTTTTTCATTATTCTCCCCTTAGTTCTTTATTAAATAATTCTTCGTTAAATTCAAGCTTTAAGTAATCAACCACCATTCTTAAATCTCTTAAAGCATTTCCCATACAGCTAGTTGCGCCTGGACTTGGAGTCATATTAAATATAATTCCTTGATTTTGTGGCACTATGCTTGCTTCTCCTAGCATTAGTTTCTTTTCTGTTTTATTTAGCACTTGTGGGCGAACTCCACCAAAGCCTTTTGCATAAGTTATATCATCGGTTGTAAGACTTGGGACAATCTTTCTTGCGTCTTTTACAAATAAAGATTTATTCAAATACGGCACTTCAAATAAGAAATTTCTTAAAATATAATTTCTAATAGTGCTATCTTTCATTAAATCAAGTAAGATTTTTATAGTGGTTCCATCAAGGCGTAAAGTAGTAAAAAACTCAGGCAAACTCTTAAGCCCATGATAACGCTCAAGTTTTGGTAAAACTAAAGCAGTTGGACCAAAACGAGTATTCATATCGCATAAAATATCAGGATCGCCGTGTAATGCTGCGAATGGTAATTTTGGATTTTGAACCATATAAACTTTACCATTTAATAAATGTTTTTTTGTTAGATAAAAGCTACCTGCAACAGGCAAACATGCGTAATCTAATCCATAACCCATTTTATGTGCTAAATACAATGAGTGCGCACCTGCATTTACTACAACAAAATTTGCACTAAATTCGGTTTTATTAGCACTTATTAGATAAAAAGTATCACCTTTTTTGTAAATATTTACGATTTCTTCATTAAAAAATATTTGATTATCAGGATTAGCCTTCATAGCTTCTTCAGCTAAGCTCTCGCTCATTTTTCCAAAATCAACGGTTGTATAGCAATCATTTTCTAAAGCACCCATAGCAAATATTTCTTCAGGTCTATCCCCACCACCTAAAGCTTCTACTACTTTTGGCTCAATTTTTTTGATTTCTGCTTTATCAAATTTTCTAATATATGGATATAGTTCTTTGAATTCTTCGTAGCGTTTTTGCATAAAGGCACATTCTTCTTCACCAACAGCTAAAGCCATTTTTTGATGAGAAAACATAAACTTATTTTCTGCTTTTACTAATTTTGCATAATTTACAATCATATCAGCGTTAGGCTTAACTTTTGAAGCTTTTTCATAAGTGTAATTTGTCTCAATATCTCCGCTGTGAATTGTTTGAGAATTGCTAGTTCCTTTAGAATTAAGAGTGCTTAAAGCATGATATTTTTCTATTAAAGCTACTTTTTTTACATTTGTATATTTACTAAGCTCGTAAAATAACGCAGCTCCACTAATTCCACCACCGACTACAATAACATCAAAATGCTGTGCCATATTCCATCCTTTTGTATTTTTTAAAAAAATGATAATTTTATTTATTTATAAATTCAAGTCTTTAATTAATTTTTGCATTCCTTGAAAAACCAAGTTTTTCTCGTTGATTGCGTTTTTAAAAAATTGATTTAAAAAGCTAGAATCTCCACCTGTTAGGTATATTGTTTCATCTTTGGCAAATTCTTTAATGCAAGTTACTATGCTAGAAATTATTCCGTAACTAATAGCATCTTTTGTAGAATTTGGTAACGAACCTAGGTCTAATGTGGTATTTAAATCATAATTTAATCTACAAGATATATTTTTATAAGCATTAAGATAAGATTCAATTCCAGGTAATATAAAACCACCTAAATGTTTTTTATTTTTCATTAAATCAATTGTTATTGCACTTCCTGCATCTACAATAACACCAGTATCAATATAATAGCAAGATGCAATTCTATCAACTCCTAAGCCTATATAAGAAGTATCTAGGCTAAAAAAGGGTTCAAGATTTATAAAATTACTAGGCAATACCGAAAAATTTGCATTTACGCTTATATAAAAAACTTTTTCTTTAAAACTATTAGGTGAAAAATCTTTTAACTCTATTCGCTTTAAATGTTCGTTTTTATAAACGCAAGCTGTTGTATTACCTATATCTATTAAAGTCATTTTAGTTTGTAGCTTTTATCGTTGTAAAACAAAATATCATCTTTAAAATATGCATTCTTTTTAATCTTAGAATTTAGATTAAACACAGCAATTTCATTTAAATTTTCATCAAGCTTAATTAAATAACCATTATGCTCTAAAGCATATAAATAGCCGTTATTTGCGTGAATTTCACTATAGTTTGCATATTTAAATTTGGTTTTTGAAATTTCGTTTAATAAATAATCAAATTTATAAATAGTTCCATCACTTGCTAAAACATATATTAATTCATCTTTAAGAAGTGCTTTTTTGATATTTATTAATTTTGTATATGTTTTATTATCTAGTATAGTAAATAGTTTGCTTGAACTTGCTGCAATTAATTTATCATCACTTGCGTCTAAGAAAATTATATTATTAAAAAATTCTTGAGTTCCAACATTTATAGCTCTAATGAAAGTATTATTTACATTACTTAATATTACTAAATTACCATCTAAAGTAGGAGCAATAATAACATTTCCGCTAAAAATAGGATTTGCTAATTTTTTAATAACCCCATTTGCTTGTCCGTAATTATCGCTAAATAAATAATTTTGCTCTAATAAATCAAATAAAATAACATTATTTAAAGCATCAACCATTACAGCTTTATTGCCTTCGGTTTCTATACTTACAATTTTTGCTTCAAATTTTTTATCAAATACTACTTCTTTATCTTTTAATATTTTTAAAAAACCTAAGTTATTAGATATAAAAGTTAAATTATCTTTTTGATTTATGATTTCATAATCTTTATAATTTTTTAATATATTTTCAGTTTTTATATTTATTGAACTTAACTTTTCTGTGTTTTGTGGCTCATAATATTGTTTTGAACCTGAACATGCTAAAAATAATAATGATAAAGCTAATAATGAGTATTTTTTCATTTGTTGCCTTGATAATGTTTTAAGCTATTTGCTACTTTATAAAATACTGAATTAGCATTAATTAAATCTAGTTTTACCCTAGCCTCTTCTATTTTATTTGCTTGTAATAGTTCGTATGCTTCTTGAATTGTTTTTAAATCTTTTAAGAAAATTCCTGATTCAAATTCCTTAGCTTTATAAATCTCTAAAAGCAGTTTATCTTCATTACTTGGCTTAAATGTAGCTAATTCTTCAATATACTTTTCGTCCATTAATAATGCTAAATATAAATTAGGATTTAAAGATTTTAATTGATTTAATTTATCATTATCTTTAGTAATTAATAACTCATTATATAAACTATTTGCTTCTTTTGTATTTTTAATCTTTATGCTATCGTTAATAGAATTAAATGCAAAATAAGCAATGATTGCAATTATTATAAATATGATTATAAATTTATTTTTTCTTAAAAAACGCTCAATTTTGATTCCAAATTCTTCAACACTATATGTATTTTCTTTCAATTTAAATTCCTTAAATTTTGATAAAATTAAAGCTGAAATTGTAACAATTTTTTGTAAATCTTGATAAATTTAGTGCTATATTAAATTTTTATTATATAATCGGATTTAATTTTAGATTAACAAGGTGAGATTATGTTAATAGATGAAAAGTTATTAGAAAGACTAGAAAAATTATCATCACTTAAATTAAGTAACGAAGAAAGACAAACTTTGCTTAATGAATTTGATGATATTTTAAAATTTGTAGATAATTTAAATGAAATTGATACTAATAATTTAGAAATTAATAATTTAAATTATACCCCATTAAGAGAAGATATACCTGAAAAATCAGAAGTAATTGAAAGCATTTTAAAAAATGCTCCTTCAAGAAGCGAACACTTTTTTTCAGTTCCTAAAATTATAGAATAAGGAAAGATTATGGATAATATTCATCAACAAGAAGAGCAAGTAAAAGCCATTCAAATGAATGGTATTCTAGCATTTATGAAAGATAATGATGCGAGTGACTTACACTTTATTCCAGGTAGAAAACCACTGCTTAGAATTCATGGTGTTTTAAATGATTTGGAGTTTGATGTTCTAAACTCAGATATCATTAAAGCATCTTGTTATAGTATTTTATCAGACGCTCAAAAAGCAACTTTAGAAGAAGAGCGTGAATTAGACTTCGCATATTCAGTAGAAGGCGTTGGTCGTTTTAGAGCAAACTATTATTATGTTGAAGAAGGAAAACTTGCAGCTGCATTTCGTTTAATTCCTGAAAACATTCCTAGTTTAGATGATTTAAAAGCTCCTTCAATTTTTAAAGAATTAATCAAAAAAGAAAAAGGACTTATCCTAGTAACAGGTCCAACAGGTTCTGGTAAATCAACAACTCTAGCAGCAATGCTAAACGAAATCAACGAAACTGAAAGTAAGCATATCTTAACGATAGAGCACCCAGTTGAATTTATGCATAAAAACAAAAACTCAGTATTTTCATACAGAAACGTAGATATAGATACAAAGAGCTTTCAAACCGCTTTAAAATACGCGTTAAGGCAAGACCCTGATATTATCTTAATCGGTGAGATGAGAGATAGAGAAACAATAGCAGCAGCAATCACAGCAGCTGAAACAGGACACTTAGTATTTGGAACACTACATACAAACTCAGCTATGCAAACAATTAACCGTATTGTAGATAGCTTTAGTGGCGGAGAGCAAGATCAAATAAGAAATATGCTATCGTTTTCATTACAAGCTGTTATTGCACAAAGCTTGATACCTAAAAAAGGTGGTGGTCGTTTAGCAATTCACGAAATTCTTATTAACAATATGGCTATTGCTAACTTAATTCGTGAAAATAAAAACCATCAAATTTATTCTCAAATGCAGTTAAACCAACAAGGAACGGGAATGAAAACTCAAACTCAAAGCCTTGTAGAAGCTGTTCGTGCAGGTTTAATTACAAGAGAATTAGCTTTAAGATATAGCACACAATACAACGAATTAGTGAATTTGATATGAATAGCGGCTTATTACTTGATTGTATAATAATCGGCGTTACTTTAATATTAGGCCTAGGTGGAATAATCTCAGGTCTTATTAAAGAAGGTTTTGGATTAGCAGGTATTTTAGTAGGTGTTTATGTTAGCACAAGCTATTCAGAAAAAGTTGGCAATTTAATTAAACAATATGTTTATAACACCGATAACGAAATGTTATTAAACCTATTTGGTTTTGTGTTAGCGTTAGTTGTGGTTTGGGGAATATTTATAATTTTAGGAAGAATAATATCAAAATTAGCGTCTTTAAGTGGTCTTGGTATTATTGATAGAATTATGGGTTTTGTATTTGGAGCTGGAAAAATATTTGTGATTTTTTCTATAATAGCAAGCTGTATAAATGAAGTTCCTATTTTAAACAATAAAATAGGACAATTTTTTGCAAATAGTATGGTATTTCCTGTACTAATAGAAACAGGTTCAATTATTGCAAATACTAAAGCAGTTCAAAACACAATAAATGCTAAAAAAGAAGCAGTAGAAAAAGAATTAAAAAAAGAAGAATAATTTTAAAAGGAGATAAAAATGGAAAATAATATGGAATATGATGCTCTGTTAGAAGAGTTTAAAAAAATCTTAAAAACAAGTGGATTAAAATATACAAAACAAAGAGAGTGCTTACTTAAATTACTTTACAACAATGAAGAGCATAGCACTCCTGATGAATTATATGAAGCTTTAAAAGCAATGGATCCAAACCAAAATATAGGGATTGCTACAATTTATAGAACACTAAATTTATTGGAAGAATCAGGAATGGTTACTTCAATTTCTTTTGGTTCTGCAGGTAAAAAATTTGAATTAGCAAACAAACCACACCATGATCACATGATTTGCAAAACTTGTGGAAAAATTATTGAATTCCAAGATGATACAATAGAACAAAGACAATTAAAAATTGCAAAAGAACATGGATTTAAATTATCAAGCCACTTAATGCAATTATACGGAACTTGCAAAGATTGTCAAAAAAAATAAATTATATAGAAAGGTAAAATATGTTTGAAAACCCACTAGAACAACAAAAAATTAAGAAAGCCGAAGAGTTAAGGTCTTTAGGAGTTAATCCTTATTCTCATTTTGTAACAAAGCCGATGAGTATTAAGGAATTTAAAGATAAATATAATTTCATAAACGAACTTGAAGAAAAGAAATCAGAAGAAGTTTGTGATTTAGTAGGTAGAATTAAATTTATGCGTGATGGTGGGAAAGCCGTTTTTGCCAATATTGAAGACTTTAGCGATAGCATTCAAATCTATTTTAATAAAAGCACAATAGATGAAGCTTGGTTTGATAATATCAAAAAATTAATTGAAGTTGGAGATATTATTAAGGTTAGTGGTTATGCATTTGTAACCAAAAAAGGCGAATTTAGTATTCATGTTAGCAAATTAGATTTAGTAACAAAAAGCATTTGTATTTTACCTGAAAAATTCCATGGCTTAGTAGATATGGAAAGTCGCTACCGCCAAAGATATCTTGATATGATAATGAATGCGGAAGTAAGACAAGATTTTATAAATAGAAGTAAGATTGTTTCTTTTGTTAGAAGATATTTTGAAAATTTAGGGTTTTTAGAAGTTGAAACTCCTATGATGCACGAAATTGCAGGCGGAGCAAACGCAAGACCATTTATAACCCATCATAATACTTTAGGTGTTGATAGATTCTTAAGAATTGCACCTGAGCTTCACTTAAAGCGCTTAATTGTTGGTGGATTTGAAGCGGTATTTGAGCTAAATCGTTGTTTTAGAAATGAAGGAATGGATCTTACTCACAATCCTGAATTTAGCACTATTGAGTTTTATTGGGCTTATCATAATTATAAAGATTTAATGGCTTTAACAGAAGATTTATTAAGCAAGCTAATAGAACATTTAGGGTATTCTTCAAACATCATTACTTATGATGATAAACAAATTGATTTTAGCACTCCATTTGCAAAGATTCCTTATAAAGAAGCTTTAGTAAAAATAGGCGGAATTGATGCGAACATAGTTGAAAATAAAGAAGAAATATTAAAAAAACTAAGAGCTGATGGTTTTGAAGCTAATGAAAAACTAGATTTAGGACATTTACAAGCTGAATTGTTTGATAATTATGTTGAAGACAAGCTAATCAATCCTACATTTATTACAGATTTTCCTGTATCAATTAGTCCATTAAGCAGAAGAAGTGATGAAAATCCTGATATAGCTGAAAGATTTGAATTATTTATAGCAGGTAAAGAATTAGCTAATGGATTTAATGAATTAAACGATCCATTAGATCAATACGAAAGATTTTTAGCACAAGTTGAAGCTAAAAAAGCAGGTAATGATGAAGCTTGTGAAATGGATGAAGATTTTGTAAATGCACTAGGTTTTGGTATGGCTCCAACTGCGGGAGAAGGAATAGGAATTGATAGGCTTGTAATGATGCTAACAAATAAAAAATCAATTAAAGATGTAATATTATTCCCTGCAATGCGTCCTAAAAAGGATTAATAAATTTAAAAGGGGTTAAAATGATATTTGATACAGAAATAAACGACATAATAAAAGAAGAATTTAAAAGACAAGATGAAAATCTTGAAATGATTGCTAGTGAGAATTTTACATTCCCTGAAGTTATGCAAGTTAGTGGAAGTATTCTTACAAATAAATACGCAGAAGGTTATCCATCTAAAAGATATTATGGTGGTTGTGAGATAGTTGATAAAGCTGAAGTTTTAGCGATTGAACGTTGCAAAAAATTATTTAATTGTAATTATGCAAATGTTCAACCACATTCAGGCTCACAAGCAAACCAAGGAGCTTATTCTGCACTTATTAATCCTGGTGATGTTATTTTAGGAATGGACTTAAGCGCTGGCGGACATTTAACACATGGTTCTAAAGTAAATGCGAGTGGCAAAGTATATACTAGTTATAGCTATGGAGTAGATGTTAATGGCTATTTAAATTATGATGAAATTGAGCGTATTGCATTAGAAACAAAGCCAAAATTAATAGTTTGTGGAGCAAGTGCTTATGCAAGAATTATTGATTTTGAAAGATTTCGCAAAATTGCAGATAAAGTTGGAGCATATTTATTAGCAGATATTGCACATATTGCTGGACTTGTTGTAGCAGGTCTTCATCCAAGCCCATTTCCACATGCACACATTGTAACTTCAACAACTCATAAGACTTTAAGAGGTCCAAGAGGCGGAATTATCATGACAAATGATGAAGAATTAGCTAAGAAAATTAATTCAGCAATTTTCCCTAATCTTCAAGGTGGCCCATTAATGCATATAATAGCAGCAAAAGCTGTAGGTTTTAAATACAATCTTGATGAGAGTTGGAAAAGCTATGCAAATCAAGTTATTAAAAACTGCAAAGTTTTAGCAGATGAATTAATAAAAGCAGGTTTTAAGCTTGTTAGTGGTGGGACTGATAATCATTTATTATTAATGGATTTTAGCGAATGTGATTTTAGTGGAAAAGATGCTCAAATCGCATTAGAAAATGCAGGAATAACTGCTAATAAAAACTCAGTTCCAAACGAAAAACGCTCGCCATTTATTACAAGTGGTTTAAGATTAGGAACAGCTGCACTTAGTGCTCGTGGAATGAAAGAAGAGCAAATGGTGCAAATAGCACAAATTATTAAAGAAGTTTTAAATAATATTAATAACGAAGAAATTATTAAAGCTTCTAAATTAAAAACTTTAGAAATATCTAAACAATTTCCATTATATAAGGATTTAAAATGCTAACAAGTAATGATATAGCTCTTATTAAAATGATTAATTCACATTATTTTATTAAAAGAGATAATATAGTAAGCAAAATAGAGCATAAAGGTAGAACTTTTTATAATAAATATGAAAGAATTAATGAATTTTTATCACCAAGCCTTATGAGAGAGCATGCAGAAGGTAAAATCATAATCGCACACAATCTAGTAAATGCTCAAGATAAAGTAGAAAATATTGTATTTGATTACAATGGCTTTAATACTGAAAAGTTTTGGCACAGAGCACAATTATTATTAAGAGAAGAAGGTTTTATTAATTTTACAGCTTATAAAAGCAAAACTCCAGGACATTTACATCTTTATATTCATAAAGGTCATACAGCTTTTACTGAAGGTTGTGGGTTAGCTAATAAATTAAGCGCAATGTTAGCTCAAAAAATGCCTGTTGAATGGAGAGTATTCCCTACTCTTGATATGCCAAAAGAATATAATATATTAGCACTACCTTATGAAATTTATCAAAAAGAGCGTGGAGCGTCTTGGTCAAAACATATGTAAAGGATGAAAAATGCAAGAACACAATAAATTTGAAGATTTGGTATTAGAAAACAACAATAAGAAAAATAAACAAAAGCAAGTTTTATTTAAAATCATTATGGTAATTATTGTATTTTTAATAATACTAATAATTTTTAAAATTGTAGGAAGTAGTGATAATTCAAAACCTGCTTTACCTCCGATAGAGCCTAGTGCAAAATTTGAACAAAAAAGTCAAGATAATGAAGTATTTGAGAATTTAAAAAGCGAAAACGATGGCTTTAGCGATGATTTTTCTTCATTAGAAGAAAGACTTAAAAAAGAAAATAACATAGTTGAAGCAGAACCTAAAAAATCTCAAGAAGTTCAAAATGTTGTAAAAGAATTAGCAAAAGTAACTCCTATAAAAGAAGAAGTTAAACAAGCTACTCAAGAAACAACAAAAGTTCAAGAAAGCCCAAAAGAAGTAATTCAAGCAAAACAAGAAGTTAAAAAAGAAACTAAGCCTAAGCAAGAAAGCTCAGTTTTTGATACCTTGAATATATCAAAGCCAACTAATTTAGTAAAACAAGAAACTAAAGCTCCAAGCACAAGCAATCAAGGAAGCTTTATTCAAGTTTATGCTGGTAAAAACATTGACTTAAAATCTCACGAGATTAAAAAGCTTGATACATTAGGCTTACAATATAAAGTTGTAACAGATAGCAAAGGAATGAGTAGAGTTATCGTTGGTCCATATTCAAACAGCGATAAAGCAAATGCTTTAAAATACATAAGAGATAATGTGAAAAAAGACGCATTCTATTATCATGCAAAATAATAACTTTGGAGTGATAGGAAATCCTATCGCTCACTCTAAATCTCCAATAATTCATAATTTTTGGTATGAAAAATTAAATATAAAAGCAAATTACGAAAAGATTTTAGTAACAAATACAAAAGATTTAAAAGAAAATATATTAAATTATAAAGGCGTTAATATTACATTGCCTTATAAAGAAGATGTAATTAATATCGTAAATGAGCAAAGCCAAGAAGTAAAAATAATAAAAGCTGCAAATACAATTATCAATGATAATGGCTTTTTAAAGGCTTATAATACTGATATTTTTGGCTTTTTTGAGCCTATAAAAAACGAAAATATAAAAAATGCTCTAATAATAGGTGCAGGTGGGGCTGCTAGGGCTGTTTATTATGCTTTAAAAGAAAATAACATAAATATTAAAGTAATTAATAGAAGTAAAAAAGAAGATTTTTTATGCGAAGTTGATACTAATTTAAAAGAATTTGAATTTGACATTTTGATTAATACAACAAGTGCAAGTTTAAATAATCTTTTGCCGCTTAATGAAGATGTTTTAAAAACTTTAGCAAAAAATGCAAAAATAGCTTATGATTTAGCTTATAATCACGATATATTTTTAGATTTTTGTAAAACTCATAATAAAAACATCAAAACACAAGATGGTCTTGATATGCTTGTTTATCAAGCAGCACTTGCTTTTAAATATTTTTGCGGAATTTATCCTAACGAAGATTTAATAAATGGTGCAAAAAAACTCATTATCTAAAAGTATTAAGGGTCTAAAATCATATATTTTTGGTAAAGAAAGCGAAAACAAAGCTCAAAATTATTTAACGAAAAATGGCTTTAAAATAATTACAACTAATTACAAATGTAAATTTGGTGAAATTGATATAATCGCAATAAAAAAGAACATTTTGCATTTTATAGAAGTAAAATCTAGCAAAAACTACGAAAGTGAATATTATTTAACAGCAAAAAAACTAGAAAAAATCATAAAAACAATATATATTTTTAAAGAGCATTTTCAAGATTATAATAATTTTGATTTTTGCATAGATTTGATAGCTATTAATAATGATAATATTAATTTCATTGAAAATATAAATTAAAATAATTTGAAATAGAAATTAAAAAAACAAAACTTAAAAAATGGGAATAAAAAAAGTGGCTCCGGATGTAGGATTCGAACCTACGACCAAGCGGTTAACAGCCGCCTACTCTACCGCTGAGCTAATCCGGAATAAGTAGTTATCGTTAAGTAAAAGCGTAATAATAGCCAAGAAAATTTTATTTGTCAAGGATTTTTTAAAAAATTTTAATTTTTTTTGATAAAAATTAGCTATTTTTAATAAAAATTAATGATTTTGATTTGAAATTATGTTATTTTAGCTAAAAATAAAGGAGATTTATGAAAAAACTAATCGCTAGTAGGGTAGGGGCGTTTTATTACGAAAATAATAAAATCACGCCTTTTGAATATGACGAAGCACCAACCGAACTTATACAAAATTATAAAAGCCGTATAAATCATAGCTCAAGGATAAAAAATCCTTGTGTTAGAAAAGGCTTTTTAAATGGCGATAAAAACCGCTTTAATGATGAGTTTGTAGAGATTAGCTGGGATGAAGCCTTTGATTTAATAGCAAAAAATCTAAAGCATTATTATGAAAAATACGGCTCAAGCAGTATTTACGCAGAAAGTTATGAGTGGGGTGGAGTAGGTAAGATTGGCTGGGGTAGAATGCTAATTCATAGACTTATAAATACTCTTGGTGGTGGGGTGTTTGAATTAGGCGATTATTCTACAGGCTCAGCAATCGCAGCTATGCCTTATGTATTTGGCACTCCTACTGTGTATGAAAGAGCTACTGATTTTAAAGAGATTATAAGAAATGCTAAAGTAGTGGTATTTTGGGGTGCAAATCCTTTTGTAACTAGCAAAATCGCTCATGATATTCCTATGCACGAACACGAAAAATATCTAAAAGAAATCGCTAAAAGCAAGGAAGTAATTTTCATAGATGTTAGGGTAAATGAGAGTGCAAAGGCTATGAATGCAAAAACTCTAATTCCGAATTCAAATTCCGATATGGCAATGGCTATAGCAATGTGTAATTATCTTTATGTAAATAACCTTTATGATAAAGAATTTATCGCAAATCACACAACAGGATTTGATGAGTTTAGGGACTATTTTTTAGGCAAAGTTGATGGGATTAATAAAGACTTAGCTTGGGCTAGTGATATTTGTGGAATTAGCGAAGTTGAGCTTAAAAATCTAGCTTTAAAGCTTAAAAATAATCCTAGCAATATTTTATTAGGCAGGTCAATTCAAAGACAATTAAACGGCGAATTTAACTATCTAGCAATAATTTGTTTAGCTTGTATGTGTGGGCATATTAGTAAAGATGGCTTAGGAATTGAATTTAATTTAAGCAGTGGTTGCAAGGGCGAGAGTGCAAAAAATACCGAAAGTTTAAAGAATATTAATTCTCTTTTAGGCGAGATAAAAGGGCAAAATCATTATATACCAAGCTCAAGGCTAAATGAGTGTTTATTAAATCCAAACTCTACTACAACCTATAAAGATGAGCTTATAAAATACCCTGATATAAAGCTAATGATAAATGCTTGCGGGGCGTATTTTACTCATCAGCCAGATTCAAACGAGAGTTTAAAGGCTTTAAATAAGCTTGATTGTATCATTACTCTTGAGCCGTTTTGGACGTCTTTAGCTAAGTTTAGTGATATTGTTTTGCCTGTTGCAATTGAAGGCGAGCGATATGATATAGAGCAAAGCACAAATAAAGAGATTTTGTTTGCACTAAAGCCTATAAAAGAGCCCTTTTATAATGCTTTGAGTGATTTTACAATTTGTAAAGAAATTGCAAAAAGATTTAATAAATCTTATGAATTTTGCAAAGATTTAGATGAATTAGAGCTAGTAAAAATGGCTTATTTAGACATTGCTAAAAGATACGAAGCAAAAGGGATTTGTTTAAGTTCATTTGATGAGTTTTTAGAGCGTGGATATGAGAAGGTGCAAGGATTAAGCGAACTTGAGCCTTATACAAGATTTAAAAATATTTCTAAAATTAATCTTATTATAAAAGGCAAAATCGCAAAATACGAGATAAAAGATGAATTAGCTAGCAAATATCCATTATTTTTAATCTCAGCGCATAGTCCTTATAGACTTCACTCACAGCTACACAATAGCGATATAAGAGATAGCGAGAATAATCTTGAGCCTGTTTATTTGCATACTGATTTAGCTAAGCAAAAAGGCATTAAAACAGGCGATATTATAAGGGTTTTTAATGATAGAGGAGAATTACTTGCAGGTGCAAGAGTAATTGATGATATTAATCCTAAAAGTATTTTGATTTTTCAAGGGGCTTGGTGGGATAAGTGTGATAATATGTGTATAAATGGAAATGTAAATGTTCTAACTTGTGCAAATCCTAGCTCAAGCGTATCAAATAGCAACACAGCTCATACTTGCAAAGTAGATTTAGAAAAATTTCAAGGGAATTTAAATCAGGAAATTAGAGTTTTTAAAGAGCCTAAAATAATAAAAAAACCACTATAAAAGCAGAGTTTTTACTCTGCTAAAAAAATATTTTATTTTGTATTTTTAAAATTGGAACACCTTTTGCTAAAACCTGCTTAGATATTTTATTATAAAGGATAGAAAAATGATGAGATCACTTTGGTCTGGAGTATCAGGTCTTCAGGCACACCAAATAGCAATGGACGTAGAAGGTAATAACATAGCAAACGTTAATACAACAGGCTTTAAGCACTCTCGTGCAAATTTCAGCGATTTAATGAATCAAACAAGCAAAGTTGCAACAGCTCCACAAGGAGAGCTTGGTGGTAAAAACCCTATGCAAGTTGGACTTGGAACTCAAATTAATTCAATTACTAAGATTTTTGCTCAAGGAAGTATCCAAACAACCAAGAAAAACACAGACTTAGCTATCCAAGGAGATGGATTTTTCGTAGTAAGCCCAGATGGTGGTAAAACTTATAAATATACAAGAAACGGCGACTTCGTTCGTGACGCTTATGGAAACTTTGTTGATAATAACGGATATATAGCACAAGGTTGGTTAAGAGATGAAGTAACAGGCGAAGTTGATACTACATCTCCTATTAGAAATATTGTAATCAAGCCAGGTCTTACAACTCCTGCAAACCCTACAACTTTAGTAAGTTTAAAAGCAAACCTAAACTCAGGTAATAGCATAGGCGATAAAAAAACTCCTATCTATCAATTAGATAGCAATCACGAATGGACTAATATAAACGGCGATGGCATTAAGGTTGATGCGGGCGTTCATAAAGAAAACGATGTTTCACAAAATAGATTTATTACTACAAAAGACGGACAATTACGCTTAAATGAGCGTGGTGTTGATATGGGAGTATTATTTAATGCTAGTGGTGAAAGCCTTGGACTTAGAAAAGGTCAAGGGATTTGGGTTAGCTATGCAGAAGCTAGAACTCAGCAATTAAATTTAGGAACAGCTACTAATGCTATAGACAATAATGGTAAATTTAATACAGCGGCTACTCTAAATATAGAAATTAATGGAACTCAAATTAGTAGTAGTGTATCAAGTGTAGCTGATATTGCAACTGCAATTAATGGAGTAAGCGGTAAAACAGGTGTAAGAGCTGATATAGTAAATGGAAATCAACTAATACTTGTAAATGACAATAAGCAAGGCACAACAGCTGCTATGAAAAATATTATTGTAAGAGCTGGCAATGGCGGACAACAAGATAATACTGGATTGCTTACAAATCAAGCTAATGGTTTTAATGATAAAGGAGACGGTATAGCTAGTATTAAAGTAATTACTGCTTATCAATATACTTATGATCCAAATCCAACAAATACAGCACACGCATTAAATGCAAATACAGAAAGAAGTTTTAATACAACAGAAGATTTAAGAGAAGCTATGCAAAAAGATGCAAGGCTTTATGTAAATTATGATGGAAGACAAGTAACAGATGCTCAATGGGGTGCGAATGGAACTAAAAACGACGGAGTAGAAGTAATAGTAGATGCTAAAGGACAATTCGTTATAAAAAATCCAAAAGGCGATGCATTTAATGCAGATGATGGCGATTTGATTGATATGAGTACAGAAGCTATAAACAGAAGAGCTAAAGCTATGTATGATTTAGGTCAAGGAAACGGTAATCCTAATCAAAATAATCCACAAGTTGGTGCTTGGGATTTATTAACAGCAGCAGAACAAGCTAATTTTATAGCTGCTAATCCAGTTTTAACAACACCAACAAATACAAATGCAAACGAAGATGACTTCAATATGTTCTTAAGCATTAGCAACCTAACAAACCCTGCAAATAATGTTAATGAAAACGATAAGTTTATGAAAACTATGCAAGGTATGCAAGGAGCACTTACAAGTGGAGATGGTATTCGCCAAACTCAAGGATTATATATGAGCGCACATAGTTCAAGTATTGATATATTTGACTCACTTGGAACAAAACACTCAATTAAATATGACTTCACAAAAATAGGCTACACAGATGATGGTGGAACAGAGTGGGGAATAGTAATTCAAGTTCCAGAACCATGCGAAATCAACATTAGTGGCGAAGGTCCAAAAAACGTTCTAACAGGAACAATTAGATTTAATAGTGATGGTTCATTACAAGGATTTAGCCCAAGCTCAGTTAGCTTTACAGCAAACAATGGTTCAACTCCAAATCAAAACATAGATTTTTATTTCGGTAATCCAAATGATTTTGATGGAATTACTAGCTATGATAGAGAGAGTAATACAAGTGGTATTTCTCAAGATGGCTTTAGTGGTGGGGACTTAAACGGAATTAGAATTGATGAAAGTGGAACAATCATCGGAAGCTTTACAAATGGTAGAAGCTTTGGTCTAGCACAAATTGCTATGGCAACATTTACAAATAACGAAGGTTTAGAGGCTGAAGGTGGTAACGTATTTACTCAAACTTCAAACTCAGGTGAACCAGTAATCGGAGCTGCTACAACAGGTGGTCGTGGTAAAATCCAAGCATCTAGCCTTGAGATGAGTAACGTTGATTTAAGTACATCACTAACAAACTTAATCGTAATTCAAAGAGGTTATCAAGCAAACTCTAAAACAATCACTACAAGTGATCAAATGCTTAACACACTTTTACAATTAAAACAATAATTCTTAGGATTTAAGCTTAGTCTTAAATCCTTTTTTTACTTTTTAAAACTCAAATTCCTATTTCAAATTCCAATTTTTTAAATAAAGAATATAAAAAATAAATAAAAATTATAAAAAAACTAAATTTTATAGTAAAATAAAAGCTATTTCGTTTAAGGAGTTTTTATGTATAAATCAAGCATTAAATTAGCTTTAAGTTCTTTAGTTGCTATGAGCTTACTTACAGGTTGTGTTACTACTACACTTGAAACTACTGCAACAATGACTCAATCAATCTTCATTGACCCAGTTGCAAAAGAAAAAAGAATAGTATTCTTAAATATTAAAAATACAAGCGGACAAAACATTAATTTAGAAAGCAAATTAAGAATGTTACTTGAGCAAAAAGGATATATGATTACAGATAATCCTGACAAAGCTACATTTATTCTAAGCACAAATATTTTATATTGCGATAAAAAACAAGAAAACACAGCTGCAGCTGCAGCGGGCTTAGGTGCTAGTGTTGGTGCTGGTGTTGGCGCTTACAATCACGGAACTGCAGGTGCAACAATTGGAACAGGTCTAGGCGGAGCTTTACTTGGTGGAATTATAGGAAAACTTACAGAAGATACAATCTATCAAATGCAAGTTGATATAAATATTAAACAAAAAGCAAAAGGCAAAGTTTTAAGTAGCAAAGGAGCTACACAAGGTCAAGCAAGTGTAAGTGATGGAAGAAAAAGTGGCTTTATGAATAGCTTTTCAGGTCCTGTAAGAGGAAATAAAACAGGTAGATTAAACTCAAATATTTCAAGCTCAACAGCACAAACATACGAAAGTGATTATATTGAACAAGTTACTATGATGTTTGCAGAAGCTACTAAATTAAATCTAAAAATTGAAGAAGCAATTCCTGCTTTAGAAGATAAAATGGCAAATCAAATTGCTGGTTTATTTTAATTAATAACCAAAATTAAACTTCCTTTAAATAATAATTCTTATAATTTTTATCAAATTATTATGAAAGGAAGTTTATGAAAAAAGTTTTTTTAAGTTCTACTCTTGCGTATTTTTTAGCAAGTTCTTTAAATGCAAGTTACGTTATAAACCCTAAAGAAATAATAGATATTTATGAAGATAGTTTAAATAAAACTAGCATAAATGCAAAATTTATAAAATCAATTAATCCTGATGAAAGTTTTAAAGCACACTATCAAAATTATTTTGAAGGCAAGTCAAAAACCGATTTATATTTGCGTGACATTGATATTAAAAATAATAAAGTCATAGCAAGTGGGAGCTATCACTCATCTATTTTATTATATGATTTAGATAATGATGAGGTTATTTATAACGATTTTTATGCGATAAAAGATGCAGACCATAAAGAATTAGGTAAAAAATATCCAGAAGCAAAACAAGATGAAGAAGAAAAGAAAAACAAAAATGATGATGAATGGAGCGGGGCTAGTGAGCTATTTGTAGAACAAGCTGAATTTATTGATGATAAAACTGCATTTGTTAATACTATGCCAAAATATTTAGGAAGAGATAATAAAGAAGCAAAACCTTATTTACACCACGCTGGAATTCATAAAATTGAGTTTAGTAAAGATAATAAAATTAAAGAACTTGCTTTTACTAAAGGTGAATATTTTTTGTTTAGAAAATTTCAAGATGGTGTAATTACTCTTGATAATAATGAAACTTTTAATATTTTTAATAAGGATTTAAAGCTAAAAAAGTCTTTTAAAATCCCAAATGTTGTAAAAGCTGATGTAAGGCTTAATAGATTATTTGTATTGTTAAAAGGCGATAAAAAAGGCATATATGAATACGATTTTAAAAGCTCAAATCTCATAAAAATTGCAGATTTTAAAGAACAATATTTTGGTCGCCCAATAAAAGCAACCGCAAGCCCCTTTTTAGTAAGCCCTGATGCTAAATATATTTATTATGCAAGCCCACATAATTATAATTCTAAGCTTTGCAAAGTTGCTATAAATAATGGCAATACAAATTGCTCCAATACAGGCTTTGCACTATTTGCAGGCTCTTATGCAATAAGTCCTAATGGTAAAACTCTAGCTTATACTTTTGGAGATAGATTAGGGCAAACTCATATTTTTAATATAGAAGATAAGCCATATTTAGCAGGAAGTATAAAAGGCGGAAATGTAAGCTATGCAGCAGCTTTTAAAGATGATGATACTTTAGTAGTTTCTAATAATCGTAGAATTTTAGATATTTATAAACTACAAAAAGGCGAAATTATTGATATTAATCAAAAATTTGAAAACCTAAAAGAAAATATCTTTTCTTTTATAGCTGCTGATATGGAAAATATCGTAATAAAAGTAAAAGAAAGTGGCGGTAAGAAAAAAATAAAATCAGATATTATTTTCCCACAGCACATAGATGGAATAAATATATCGTATTTATTACCTGATGAATTTGAAGAATTTGTAGATAAAAATGGCAAAATTTTTGATATTCCTAAAAATGATTTAAGCGGAGAATTAAGTGTGATTTTAAAACTTAGTAAAGATGGAAAAATTATTCGTGAAGAAGCACTAAGTTCATATTTTAAAATAAAAGTTAAAAAATGAAAGAATACGCATTCGCTTGTTTTAGCACAAAATGTGTAATTAAGCTAGATGCTAAGGAAGAATTAGCTTCTAGCATAGCTTTAAAATGCTTTGAAATTTGCAAAAATTTACACCTAAAATATAATTATTTTGATAAAAATTCTTTAGTTTCAAAAATAAATCAAAGAGATAAAAATCGCATAAAATTAGACAAAGAAAGCCAAAAAATATTAGAAATTACCTTAAAATTAAGCGAAATTACTGATTATGCTTTTGATATAACTTTAATCAATAAAAAGCTTGAAAATAACGCTATTTATGGAAAAAATGCCTTTATTTTAGATAAAAGATTTATTGAATTTAGTGATTTAAAAACTCAAATTGATTTAGGCGGAGTGATTAAAGAATACGCCGTTGATGAGTGTGCTAAAATATGTGAAAAATATCCTTTCATAATCAATTTTGGCGGAGATTTAAAGACAAATAAAAATATTTTCGTAAATCTTAAAAATCCAAAAAATCCAAGCGAAGCAATTAAAAGAGTAAATATAAACAATCTTGCACTCACTACTTCAGGACTTTATGAAAGAGCAAATCATATAATAAATACTCAAGATTTTAAATATAATCAAGTTAGCGTAATAGGAGAAAGTGCTTTAAATTGTGGAGTATTTTCTACTGCCTTATGTTTTAAAGATTTTGAATTACCAAAAGAATATCAAGCAATCTTGATTGATTTTGATAATTTAATTTATGAAAAATAATAAAACTCTAATTCCTATTTTAAATTCTGGAATTTAAAATAGGAATTTCACGAAGTTTTTTGATTAAAAATTATAGCTTATCCCTAAGTTTATAATCTGATTTGATTGTTTTTTAAACTCGCCAACAGTTGGCAAAAAATTACTCGTAACATGATTTAGATTATTAGTTTTTACATCGGCGTATTTTTGATACATTCCTGAAAGATTAAAAATTAAATTTTTATTATATCTATATTCAGCTCCCAAAGAATACATATACATCCTACTATCCTTTGCTAAAAAGCTAATTTCCTCACGCCTAATAGGGCTATCTTCGGTAGCAAAACCAGCCATAAAAGACCAGTTTTTATCATAATTATATCTATAGCCTATACTTAAAAGAGTGGTATTTTTCCAGTTTTGCTCAAGAGAATCATCTAATAATGCAGCTAGCATATATTCTTGCATTTGCTCTTTATCAGTATCGCTAAAATCAATCATCTGCATAGCTTGTTTAATAATTTCTTGAAGCGCACCTGAATTAGCACAGCCATTTTCTAGACAAAGCTGAGCTGTTGCTTGTATTAACTGCACTGTTTTTTCAGGCATTTGTGGAGCATTTATATCTACTTTTAGTTTTTTAAATTTATTCCAAAAAGTCCTTCCTACATTTAGCATAAATTCATGCTTTCCTAATTCATAAGCTATACCTAAATTTATACTAGCAGGATATAAAAATTCAGTCCTAAAATCTCCACTGAAATTAATCTTATCATCTTGCGAACTAAGAGAATTTAAAATACCACCATTTGAATCAAAATTATAAATATCAAGTAATACAGCAGCCACTGTAGTATTAAATCCAAAAAGATTATTAAAATATTCATCATTGAAAGCCATATCGCCGTATTCTTGCAAAATATTATCAATAAACATTGCAGCTTCATTACCGCCAATTCCACCTGATTTAAAATAAAAATCAGTCATTTCAAATTTTGATATTTTAAAATCTAAAGAACCATAAAATTTACTTAAATATTTAGAATTATAAACAGCAGAAAATCTTAATTTTTCATCAAAATATTTAGGCGCATAAGTTAAAGCTAATTTATATCCATAATTTATATCGCTTTTTGTATCGATTTTGCCACTATAAGCCCAATATGTATCATTTGTAGGATTAAAATAATTTATGCTTTTAGCATTGTCCTTTTCTAAATCAAACTCAAGCTTAGAAAAATTTGCACTAACACTTGCACCAAAGCTAAGTTCAGGGGTAATTTTGCTTGAAATTGATAAAGCCGCAGTTCCACCACGAATATCCATATTTTTTGTTAAAGACTTTGCAAAATCATCATTCCAACCATAAAGCCCTGCAAAATCAGTATAAGCTGCAAAGCCTAAGCTAGTATCATCGCTAAGTTTATATAAATATGCAAAAGTAGGTAAAGCTACTGTGTAGCTTTTGCCTTTTGCATTGTTTTTGACATAAAAATCATAATTATTATTTTTATTTTGATTTGTAAATTCTGGTCCCTTTATATGATAATAATTAGTGCTAAAATGTAATTGGGAATTATTAAAAAAGCTCATATTAGCAGGATTTATAAATACTGCATCAGCGTTAAAACTCTTTGCTAAATTAGCCCCTGCTAAAGCAACTCCATGCGAACTTAATGGCACTAATTTATAATTAGAAGCTAATAAATTACTAGCAAAGAAAAACAATATCCCAAACTTTTTCATAATAATCCTTAAAGCACTTTAGATTGATTTTAATTAATTTGATTTAAAAATCAAAATATTTAATTTTGAAATTCCTGTTCTAAATTCCTTGAAATTATTTGGAATTTGAAATAGGAATTTGGCTTAATAATTTTAAATATTTTTAGTATAAAAGCTATGAGTAAGCGCAACTGCCATTGCGTCGGTTATATCAAGTGGTTTTATTTCTTTATTTATTTTTAAAAGTTTTTTTACCATGAAGGCTACTTGTTCTTTTTCTGCTTTGGCTTTGCCTGTGATTGTCTTTTTTACTTGAAGGGCTGTGTATTCACTAAAATTTCCATAAGTTTGCAAGATTTTAAGCAACATCGCCCCACGAAACTGCGCTAATTTTAAAACACTTTGAGGATTGTATGCAAAAAAGATATTTTCAACTGCTACACTTGCACTAGGAACTTTTTTAAAAATCATTTCAAGCGCTTCATTTAATTCTAAAATATTATCAATTAATTCCTTACTTTTAAACTTGATAAGCCCTGCTTCTAAAAGAATATTTGAACTTCCGTTTTTTTCAAGCAAACAATAACCGCAATATTTTGTCCCTGGGTCAAATCCTAAAATTTTCATATGTGAAATCCTTGTGAAATTTTAAATTATATTTTTCTAAAAAGCCTATTTTTACGATAAATTTCTTAATGAAATATAATTTCACATAATAAGTTTTTCATAAAAAATCTTATGAAATTTCACAAAATTTTCATTTTTAAAAATTTAAAGCCTTAAAAATTTCACTAATTACTATAATTTTAAAAGGCAAAATGTGAAATTTATTAAGAAAAATTGTAAATTGTTTGTATATTTTTGGTATATTTTTTTCAAGTTAAAAGTATTGTTATATAGGTGTTTTAAATAAAAAAAATTAATAAAAAATGAATTTCACATCATCAAAGGTAAAAATAAATGTTAAATAAAATTCTAGAATCATTAAAAACAGAAATAGGAGAAAATCAATACAAAAATTATTTTGACATTTTACAAATTAATGAAAATAAAAATAACGAAATTACCTTAAATGCACCAAATCAATTTATAGCAAGACATATTCAAACAAAGTATCAAAACCTATTAGAAAAAATAGCTGAAAAAATCAATGGTAAAAAAATAAAAATAATCATATCAGTAAATAATGAAAAAATTAATAAAACCAAAGAAAACAAATTAGTTCAAGTAAAACAGCAAATTTCAGTATTAAATCAAAGTTTAACTTTTGATAATTTCATTGTAGGTGAAAGCAATGAATTTGCTTATAAAGTTTGTAAATCAATAACAGATGAAAATAAATTTGGAACTTTATTTAACCCTATTTTTATCTATTCAAATACAGGTTTAGGCAAAACTCACCTTTTACAAGCAAGTGGTCATGAATGTCTTGAAATAGGCAAAAAAGTAATTTATAAAACTTCAAAAGGCTTTATGAAAGATTATCAAAACGCAATATTAGCAAATAAATTTGACAGCTTTAATAGTGAGTATAAAGATTGTGATTTATTATTAATTGATGATATTCAATTCTTAGGAACAACTGATAAAATCCAAGAAGAATTCTTTCATATTTTTAATGATATAGTAGAGCGTAAAGGTCAAATAATAATGACTTCTGATGTAGCTCCTAAGAATTTAAATGGAATTGAAGATAGATTAAAATCAAGATTTAATAAAGGAATAATTGCAAATATAAGCGTACCTGATATAGAAACCAAAAAAGCAATTATTAAGAAAAAAAGTTTAGTTTATGAAATAGACTTAAATGATGAAATGATAAATACAATAGCAAGTTATATAGGCGAAAATGTAAGAGATTTAGAAGGTATAATAAATTATATTTACGCATTTCAAAATATTAGAAATCAAAAAATAAGCCTAGAAGATTTAAAAAATCAAATAAAAGAATATATAAATGAAAATAAATCAAATATTGAGATTGAAGATATTTTTGATGTTGTAAGTCAAGAATTAGGAATAAAAATCAATGAAATAAAATCAAGTTCTAAAAAACAAGAAATAGTAAAAGCAAAAAGAATTGTTATATTTTTAGCTAAAGAATTGATTTCAAATTCTGTAAGCGAAATTGCAACTAATTTTCAAATGAAAGACCATAGTGCTATTTCAAAGCATATTAAAAAAACTAATGAAATGATATGTAGTGATGATGATTTTAGAACTTTAGTAGAGCATTTAAAAAATAAAATAATAAACTCAAAAAATAAGGATTATTAATTATAATAAAATCAAAAAAGGAAGAAAATGGAAATTTTAATAGATAAAAAAAGATTAGAAAATATAGCTTTAATTGTTAGCAATTATGTTGAGAAAAAAGATAACACAAGCCTTAATTCAAATATTTTATTATTAGCTAGTAATAATGAATTAATCTTAAGAGCAAGTGATAGTGAAATAGGGATTGAATACAAAATTCCTGATTGTAATATCATTAGTGAAGGAACAATATTTTTAAATGCTAAGAAATTAATTGATATTTTAAAAAGCCTAAATAATGATAATATTAAAATAAAAAAATTAGAAAAATCTATAAAAATTACTCAAAATAAAACTAATTTTTCATTACCTATTGCAAATGAAAATAATTTTTCTTTTTTAGAAGATGAAAATAGCAAAACACCTATATTAATCAGTTCAAAAGAACTAAATATAGGCTTTAAAATGATTTTACCTGCTATTGATAATAATGGAATATCTTTTCAATTTAACTGCTGTTATATAGATATTTTAAGAGATAGCATTGTTTTTGTTGGAAGTGATTCAAAAAGAATTCACAGATATTCATTCATAGCACAAAATGAAAATGAACAAAGAATAATAATTACTAAAAAATCAGCTCAAGAGCTTCAAAAATTATTAAATGAAGAAGTAAGAGTTTATAAAACAAATAATTATTTAATTATTGAAAATGATAATTTTAAATTCTTTACAAAATTAGTAACAATAGATTTCTTAAAATATGTTGAAGTAATGCCACATAAATTACCTACAAATGAAGTTGTTATTAAAACTGAAGAATTTTTAAATGAGATTAAGAAATTAAGCTCAGTTTGCACAAAATGTCAAATAGAATTTGAAACAGGAAAAATAACATTTAAAAATAATATCATAAGCGATGATATAAACGAAACTAACGCTACAAGCGAATTAGAAGCAAATATCGTTGTAGATGAAAAATTTGAAATAAATCTTACAAATAGACATATAATGGACTTTTTACATTTAAATGAGAATGAAGATTTTACATTCAAATTTTATTCATCATCAGCTCCTGTGATTTTAGAAAGTAAAAATTTCTTATCACTAATATCAGCAAATAAAAACTAAGGATATATAATGCAAGAAAATTATGCAGAAAGTAAAATTAAAGTATTAAAAGGACTAGAAGCCGTTAGAAAACGCCCAGGAATGTATATTGGCGATACTAATATCAATGGTCTTCATCATATGGTTTATGAAGTTGTGGATAACTCTATTGATGAAGCTATGGCTGGGTTTTGTAATACTATTGATATTGAAATTACAAAAGAAGGTTCTTGTATAGTTACTGATAATGGTCGTGGTATTCCTGTTGGACTTCATCCTACTGAAAATATTTCAACTTTAACCGTTGTTTTAACTGTTCTTCACGCTGGTGGAAAATTTGATAAAGATACTTATAAGGTTAGTGGTGGTTTGCACGGCGTTGGTGTATCAGTTGTAAATGCACTTTCAACTAAATTAATTGCAACAGTTAAAAGAGATGGAAATACTCATAGACAAGAGTTTTCTAAAGGTATTCCTGCAACAGAACTAGAAGTTATTAAAACAACAAATCGCACAGGAACTAGCATTGAGTTCTTCCCTGATCCTGAGATTTTTGAAGTTGTAGAATTTGATTATGATATTTTAGCTAAGAGATTTAGAGAATTAGCATATTTAAATCCACAAATAACAATTAATTTTAAAGACCATAGAAGTGGCAAAAGTGAAACATATCACTATGATGGTGGTATCTCTCAATTTGTTAGCGATTTAAATAAAAAAGAAGCAATAACAAATGTAATTGCATTTAGTGATGAGGCTGAAGATGTTATTGTAGATATTGCTTTAATGTATAATGAAACTTATAGTGAAACATTATTTTCATTTGTAAATAACATTAAAACTGCAGATGGTGGAACACATGAAGCAGGCTTTAGAATGGGACTTACTAAAGTTATTACAAATTATATTGAAGCAAACGCAGCAGCAAGAGAAAAAGATATAAAAATAACAGGTGAAGATACTAAAGAAGGTCTTATTGCTATTGTTAGTGTAAAAGTTCCAGAACCACAATTTGAAGGACAAACTAAAGGAAAATTAGGAAGTTCTTATGTTCGTGGTATAGTAAATAAAATTACAAATGATGCTTTAACTAAGTTTTTTGAAGAAAATCCAAACGATGCTCGTGCTATTATGAATAAAGCTTTAATGGCTGCAAGAGGTCGTGAAGCTGCAAAAAAAGCTAGAGAATTAACTCGTAAAAAAGAAAGCATAAGTGTAGGAACATTACCAGGAAAATTAGCTGATTGTTCTTCAAAAGACCCTGAAATTAGAGAAATTTATTTAGTTGAGGGAGATAGTGCGGGTGGTTCTGCAAAACAAGGAAGAAATAGAGAATTCCAAGCGATACTTCCACTAAAAGGTAAAATCCTAAACGTAGAAAAATCACATTTAGATAAAATTTTAAAATCAGATGAAATCAAAAATATGATTACAGCGTTTGGATGTGGAATAGGTGAAGATTTTGATATAGAAAAATTAAGATATCATAAAATTATTATTATGACGGATGCTGACGTTGATGGCTCACATATTCAGACTTTAATTCTTACATTTTTCTTTAGATTTATGAAAGAATTAATCGAAAGAGGTCATGTATATTTAGCTCAGCCGCCATTATTCCGCTACCAAAAAGGTCAAAGAAAAGAAATATATTTAAAAGATGAAAAAGCATTAAATGATTATTTGATTGAAACAGGAATTGAAAATTATGAGTTTAGTGGAATTGGAACGAATGATTTAAAAGATTTCTTAAAAATAGTTGCTGCTTATAGAAGTATTTTAAATGAACTTAAAAAGCGTTTTAATGTTATTGAATTAGTTAGATATTATGTAGAAAATCCTGATATTTTAGCGTTAAATATAAGTGAAATTTATGAAAAATCAAAGCAATTTTTAGAAGAAAAAGGCTTTAATATACTAAATCACTATTTAAGCGAAGAAGAAGTAAGAATTTATGTTCAAACTCAAAGCGGTTTAGAAGAAATAGTAGTTAATAATGATTTATTTTATAATCCTTATTTTGAAGAAGCTAGTTATATTTACAAAAAAATTGAAGAAAGAAATATCTTTACAGATAAAGATTTCTTAGATGTTTTAAATGATGTTGAAAAGAATGCTAAAAAAAATACAAATATCCAACGCTATAAAGGTCTAGGAGAGATGAACCCTGAACAATTATGGGAAACTACAATGGACCCTGAAAATAGAAGATTAATACAAATTGGGGTTGAAGACTTTGATAGAGCTAGTGGAGTATTTAATTTATTTATGGGTGATGAAGTTGAGCCTCGCCGTGAATATATACAAGCTCATGCTAAAGATGTAAAACACTTAGATATATGATAATTAGTAAAAAAATTGAAAGAAAAAATAGGCAAAATGCAGCTATTAAGCTCATTATGCCTTTATTATTATTAGTTTTTGCTTTTGTTTATTTACAAGAATTTGATGATATTAATTTTAAAACATTAGATGTTTTAGTAGTTTTATGTTTTATATTTTTATATTTTTATTATTTTGTTTTTGTAATTTACAAATCAGTTAAACACAATGTAATTGATGAAAAAACAGGAACATTATTACAAAGTGAATTTGTAAAGTATTTAAATAATGATGATTTTGTTATATTTTTTACTATTTCAAATATAAATGAATTAAAACTTAGACTTGGATTTGATAAAAGTGATAAATTACTTAAAAAATTAATTGATAAATTTTATGCTTGGGATGAAAATCTAGTAATAGGTAGAATTACAACTGCTGATTTTATGATTTTAAGTAATGCAAAACATAAAGTTTTACAACATGAAATAAAAAAGATATTTTTAGAAATAAAAAGAGAAAGAATAGATGGCGTTGATTTTAAATGCGATTATTCAATAGTAAAAGCTGATACTAATTTTAATAAACTTTATTTAGAGGCTCAAAATAGATTAAAAGATGATGTTGATATTGATACAGAAAATATCATTACAAATAGCATTATAAATGCTATAAATAAGAACGATTATTGTTTAAAAATACAAAGATTAGAAGGTGATGAAGAGATATATTATTTAAATTATAGGATTAATTCAGATTATCCAGAGAAATTATCTCAAGCAAAATTAGAAGATATAATTATTAAAAATAATTTAGAATTTAATTTTTATAAAAATCTTTTAGAACTTTTATCAAGAGAATATAATTTTGATAATAGAATTATGATTAAAATATCGCCTGATTTTTTAAGAAATTTAAATTTTTTATTTTATTTAGGTGAGTTTTTTATAAAAAGACCACATACAAAAGGCAAAATAATTTTTGAATTTTTTGAAAACGATGTTTATTATGATATGCCAAGATTTGAAGAAATTATAAAAGAATATAGAGATATTAATGTAAGTTTTGCATTAAATAGAATAGGAAGTCCAAGCTCGTTAGAATATTTAAAACGATTGGAATTTGAATTCGGAATCTTTGATATTGAATTTAACAAAAATATTAGAAATGAAAAGTATTTTGTAATTTATGAAAATTTATATCAAATATGTAAAAGTTTAAATATAAAAACAATTATGAGATTTATTGATAATAAATCTTTACTTGATTTGACAAAAGATATTAAATTTGATTATTATCAAGGCTTTTTATTTTATAAGGACAAAAATCTTAAGGAGATGAAATGAAAGAAAAATTAAAATATGGACAAAAAGAAATAAAAAAAATAAAAGGTAAAAAATTAGAGCGTTGGGAAAACAAACAAAAAAATGATTATGTTATAAAAATCACTTTACCTGAGTTTGCATGTCTTTGCCCTAGAAGCGGTTATCCTGATTTTGCAACATTATATTTAGAGTATATTCCTAATAAATGGGTTGTAGAATTAAAGGCTATTAAGCTTTATGTTAATTCATTTTATAATAAAAATATAAGCCATGAAGATAGTATAAATAAGATTTATAACACTCTTAAAAAGCGTTTAAAACCAAAATATATTAAATTAGTTGGAGATTTTAATCCTCGTGGTAATGTTCATACAGTGATTGAATGCTGCTCTGATACCGAGATTAAAAAAGAAAAGAAAAAAGATAAAAAGGATAAATAATGATTAGCCCTGAGCTTGTTTTACATATTTTTAAGGCTGCTTCAATTTCAAGATGGAATGATTTTCCTAGAATTTGTAATTTAGTTGAACTTGATAAACAAGCTCATAAGGCAATAATCGCTTATTTTTTAGCAAAAAGTGAAAAAGACATTGATATGAGATTTTTACTTGATGCTATTGTTGTTGAGTTTATTTCTCGTGTAATTGTTACTGATATTCGCCCAGATGTTTTAAATGAAATCAAAAAAACAAAACAAAAAGAATTAGATGAATGGATACAAAAGCAATTTAGTGTAATCAATAAAAACGAAGATTTTTTAAAAATTTTTAATGATTATTATAATGATAAAATCCATGAAAAAGAGAAGTTTATTTTAAAAGCTGCAGGGTATTTATCAACTAGATATGAGTTTTCATTTATATATCCAAATGTTAGTAATTATGAAGAAATTAAGTCTAAATTAGATGAAGAATTAGAAGATTATTTAGATATTTTAGCAGTTCAAAAAATATCACTCAATCAAAAATTAGCTAAAGTTATTGATTTAAGTGGGCGTTTAAGATTTCAAAAGCGTTGGGCTCAAACACCTAGAATTCCAGAAACAAGTGTTTTAGGTCATATGTTAGTGGTTGCAGTTTTAAGTTATTTTTATTGTTTAAATATTAAAGCTTGTGATACTAGATTTATTAATAACTTCTTTTGTGCTTTATTTCACGATTTACCTGAGAGTTTAACAAGAGATATTATTACACCTGTTAAGTATGGAATTGATGGTTTAAGCGAGATTATAAGTGATTATGAACTTAAATTAATTGATGAAAAGATTTTACCTTATGTTCCAAATAATATTAGAAGTGAATTTGCTTATTTGTTAGGAATATATCATGAAGATGGTAAGATTAAAAAAGATGAATTTAAAAATAGAATTAATAAAGATTTTGTTAAATTAATCCAAAATCCAAACGATTATAATGAAGATTGTTTTAATACTATTGATGGAAAAATGCTTAAAGCTTGTGATAAAACTGGAGCATTTTTAGAAGCTATTATTTCTAATTATTATGGCGTTAAATCAAAGGATTTAATGAATGGTTCTTTAAAAATTTTAAATGATTTTAAAGAAAATCCTAAAATTGGTGAAGTTGATTTTTATAAAATGTTAAAAGAGTTTGAAGTATTTTTTATAAACCCAAGCCAAGACACTTGCGGCACACACTCATAAAAAGTGCTCTGCTATGTTCCCATCCTGAAGCTCTGCTCTTTAAAAGCATTGCACAAGGCTTGACTTGAGAAATGGCATTTTATGATAAAATGATTTAATAGAGGGTAAATGAAACTAGATTTGATTTATATTTTTTTAGCAAATATGAGAATAACTTTTTTAGGTGTTAATAATTCTTTTGATTTTAAAGCAAAATTAATTGCATGTGTTATAGGCGTTGTAAAAGAAGAAAGACAAGATTTAAAAAGAACATTAGAAAAACTAACTAAAGAAATTTATAAAAAAGAATTTAGAAGAAGAATATTTCTAGCTACTATTTATCAATATGTTAAACTTATTAAACAAGATACTTTAGGTGTTGATAAGATTTTAAAAGGTATTAAAAAACTAACTAAACAAAATCCTAAATTAAAAAGAAAAATAAATTTTGTTCAACTTGATAGATTAGTATTAAAAAAATCTATAAAAGAAGGCGAGAGCGAAATTGAAGATTACGCTCAAATTAGGGTTTTAGAATTTTTAAAAAACGAAGTTATTTAATTAGATAATATAAAATAAAAAAAACTAATAGGAAAAAATATGGCTAAATTTATATTTGTAACAGGTGGAGTTTTAAGCTCACTTGGTAAAGGAATTGCAGCTGCTAGTATTGCTAGCTTATTAAAACAAAGCGGACTTAAGGTAAGTATTTTAAAGGCTGACCCATATATTAATATAGACCCAGGAACTATGAGCCCACTTGAGCATGGAGAAGTTTTTGTTACTAAAGATGGTGCAGAAACCGACCTTGATTTAGGACATTATGAAAGATTTTTAGATGAAGATTTAACTCATCTTAATAACTTCACAACAGGTAAAGTTTATCAAAGTGTAATAGAAAAAGAACGCCGTGGAGAATATCTTGGAAAAACTATTCAAGTAATTCCACATATAGTAGGTGAGATTGCTAGTAGAATGGAAGCAGCAGCGGCTGATAAAGATGTATTAGTTGTAGAAATCGGTGGAACGGTAGGAGATATTGAAGGCTTACCATTCCTTGAAGCAATTCGTTCATTAGGACTTAAACACGGAAGATCTAATGTATTTTATGCACATTTAACCTTGGTTCCTTTTATAAAAGTTGCAGGTGAATTAAAAACAAAACCAACTCAACACTCAGTTGGAGAGCTAAGACGCATAGGAATTAGTCCTGATATGATAATTGCTCGTAGTGAAATACCATTAGGCGATGAAATAAAAGAAAAAATCGCAAGAAGTTGTGGTGTAGAAATTGATTGTGTAATAGAAAGCATTGATGCAAAAAGCATATATCAAATTCCACTTAAATTTTTAGAGCAAAATATACTTTTACCTATTGCAAAACATTTAAATCTAAAACTAAAAACTCCTAATTTAAAAGATTATGAAAACTTAGTAGAAAAGATTATAAATCCTAGCAAAAAAACAAAAATCGCATTTGTAGGAAAATATATAGATTTAAAAGAAAGTTATAAATCTTTAACAGAAGCATTAATTCATGCAGGCGCAAATCTTGATACAAAAGTAGAAATTAATTGGATAGATAGTGAAGAAATAAAAGATGAAAATGATTTAGCTGGAAATGATGGAATATTAGTAGCTGGTGGATTTGGACAGCGTGGAGTAGAAGGTAAAATAAAAGCTATTAAATATGCAAGAGAAAATAATATTCCATTTTTAGGAATTTGTTTAGGAATGCAACTTAGCTTAATTGAATTTGCTAGAAATGTTTTAAAGCTAGAAGATGCTAATTCAACCGAATTTGATGAGAATACAAAAAATCCTATTATTTATTTAATTGATGAATTTATTAATCAATCAGGTTCAAAAGAAATAAGAACAATTAAAACTCCATTAGGTGGGACTTTAAGACTTGGCGAATATGTTTGCAATATTAAAGAAGGTTCGCTTTTAAGTAAATTATATAATTCTAATAAAGCTTACGAAAGACATCGCCACCGCTATGAAGCTAATTCAAAATATCGCAAATTATATGAAGAAAATGGGCTTTGCATTAGTGGAGAATCAAATGGACTTATTGAAGCTATTGAAAATACAAATAATGATTTCTTTGTAGCAGTTCAATATCATCCTGAATTTACTTCAAGATTAACTAAGGCAAACCCTGTGATTTTAGGTTTTATTAAACAATGCTTAAATTAAATAAAACCAAAATTAAGCAGATTTTAGACGATAGATTTAAAGATGATTTACATAAAAACCTTAGCACAATTCCAAAGCCACATATTTTTAAGGATATGAATAAAGCGGCTATTAGAATAGCTAAGGCAATCAAAAATAAAGAAAAAATAGCAGTAGTTGGAGATTATGATGTAGATGGCATAGTATCTTCAACTATTATGAGTGAGTTTTTTGCTAATTTAGGCGTTAGCATTAAAATCAAAATCCCAAATCGCTTTAGTGATGGTTATGGAATTAGCGAAGAAATAGTAAAAAATTTAGATGCTGATTTAATAATAACCGTAGATAATGGAATAGTAGCTTATGAAGCTGCTAATAAATGTAAAGAATTAGGCATAGATTTAATAATAAGCGATCATCATACTCCAAGCGATACTTTGCCAAATGCTTATGCTGTAATTAATCCTAAAAGAGATGATTGTGATTTTTCAAAGCATATTAATTGTGAAATTTGTGGAGCTCAAGTTGCTTGGTGGCTTTGTGGAGCTATTAAAAAAGAATTAGATATAGAATACAATATGGCTAGTTTTTTAGATTTATTATGCATAGCAATTGTTGCTGATATGATGAATTTAAACGATTTAAATCATATTTTAGTTCGTTGTGGCTTAAAAGAATTAAATAAATTAAATCGTCCAGCTTTTGTGGTTTTAAAAGAAAAATATAAAAAGAAATTCTTTGATTATGAGAGCATTCCTTTTTTAATCGCACCTTTACTTAATGCAAGTGGTAGAATGGATGATGCTAGTATTTCATATAGATTTTTAAGAGCAAAAACTCTTGATGAAGCAAGAAAAATTTTAGAAGTAATTGAAAAACTTAATCAAGATAGAAAAGAACAAGAGCGACAAAGCTTTGAAGAAAGTATAGAATTTGTTAGTGAAAACGATAGTGTTATAATAGCGTATTCAAAGAACTGGCATAAAGGTATTTTAGGCATTGTTGCAGGGCGTTTGGCTAAGCAATTTAACAAACCAAGCTTTGTATTTAATATAGAAGAAAATATCGCAAAAGGAAGTGCAAGAAGTGTTGCAGAGCTTGATATTTTAGAAGTTTTAAATAATGTTAATGATTTGCTTATTAATTTTGGTGGGCACAAAGGAGCTGCAGGACTTTCTTTAGATGTTAGTAATTTAGAAGAATTTAAAAGAAGATTAAATAAGCTTAATTTTGATGAAAATATTCTTGATTTTTGTGATACTACAAATACTTTAGGTGAGCTTGAATTTAGTGAAATTGATATGGAATTATTAGATATTTTAGGCGATTTTGAACCTTTTGGGCAAGGTAATGAAAAGCCATTTTTTATAAGTAAAAATGTAGTTATTAATAATCTTGTTTTGCTAAATGATAAACATTTAAAATGTTGCTTTACTCAAAATAATATTACTTTAGAAGCGATTTGTTTTAATTGTGATTTTATTCCTTTTGAAGGAGATAATGTTAATATTCATTTTAGTTTGCAAAAGAACTATTTTAAACCAAGCCCTACAATTCAACTAAATATTTCTAATATTTATATTTAAGAATTTGAAATAGGAATTTAACTTACGATATAATTTATAATAATGAAATATATTTTAATTTTTAAGGTGTTTAAATGAAAAATGTTTTAAGATTAAGTATAGCTTTAACTAGTGCTTTGTATTCATATACAGTTACAAATATAACAGGTGATTTAACTCAAAGGGTAGAGATTAAACAAAGTGGAATTTCAAGCATTACAGCTAATCAAGTAGATGATAAGATAAATGCGTTTTTTGTAATAGGTGGAAATCTAACTACTAAAAGCGATGAAACAAATAAGCTAATATTTGACTATGAAAATGCAGGAATTGATAATAAAGATTATTTAATATTAGTTTCAGGCGGTAATTTTACTGATACGGGTTCGGTTTTTAAATCTCAAAATTATAAAATATTAAGTGTTGACGATAAATTTAATAATATACAAGCTATAAAGATAATCAATAATGGCACTGTAACTCTAAATAATTCTAGCGTTTATGCAAGTGTTGGTTATGGAACAGGTTCTCAACAAGTAGGAGCTATAGAATTACATTATGGAACTCTAAATATAAATAATTCTTTAATAGAAGGTGGTTTTCAAGGTTTAAGTTACCAAGCTATAAATGCTATTGGTTTTAACTCTGATAAGGTAAGTGTAAATATTAGTGGCTCAACCATAAAAACAGGTAAAAATGAGATTGGAACAGGATACAATAAAAGTTCTCAATCAATTAACGGCGGAGCTACAAGCATAATTACAATAGACGATACAAAAAGCACTCAAGGTTCTAAATTTATAGGCAGAATTAATACTTTAGGAGATTTTACTCTAAAGGGTATTTATAAAAATCAAGCTACATTTAATGCCAAAGATATAACGCAAAATCTAAAAGTAGAAAATACTATTTTTGATACTATTATTGATTCAAGTGCTAAAACTTTATTAGAAAAAAATGCAAATATTGATAAAGCTTACATAGGCGGTGGTCTTGATTTAAACCAAAGTTCTAATTCTAATGCTATTTTTAGCATTACTAATAGTTATATAGCAGGAGATATTATAAATGGTACTAATGGTTTAATTTCAACTTCAAGCACAAATGTAGATAATATTTACTTAGAAGGATTTTTGACTAGTTATGCAGGAAATATCAAAAGTTCTAATTCATTATTTAATAAAAAAGTTACAAATGATAAAGGTATTTTAGATGATACTAATTCAACTTTTAAAGGCGGTTTTAGTGTAAATTCGGCTGTATTAAATGGAAGTATTTTAGAAGGTTTTAAATTAACTTCTATAAGTGATGCAAAATATAGTGGTAAGAATTTTACCTTAACAAATACTAAAGTAGGCAAGAATTTAGATAATACTAAAGGCTATTTAGAATTAATGGGGGGGGGCGTTTTAAAAGCTACAAATTCAGCTCTTAATTATGATATTAGAAGTAATAGCCCTATTAATATTGATTTAACGGGAAGTTCTTTAGTAGGTAGTTTTAAAGATTTAACAGGAAATAAAATATCAGCAAATAAAGTAAGTTTAAATAATTCTACAAGTTTAGGTGCATTTAGTACAAATGAATTAGTCGCAAATAATTCTACATTCTTTTTAGGTGGCACGAGTGCTACTTATAATGGAGCAATAATTTCTAAAACTAGCACAAGTGGAGCGAATAATAGCTTTGGAATTTTAGGTGTAGTAAGTAAAGCTAGTGATGGACAATTAATCGCTAGTGGATTAAGTGCTAATATGCCTTTAGCTATTTTAAAAGGAGCTAATAGTGATTTTGCTAATTCGCTTAAATTTTATTCAGGAATTAGTGAATATGCCTTAGCAAACTCATATCTAAAAACCGAAAAAGTAGGGGATTATCAAGTATATGTTTTAGCTAAAGATAATAAGCAAAACTTTAATGATTTAACTTATAAAAATAATTCTAAATTAGATATAAATAAAATAATTGAAATAATCGCTGATAATAATAAATTAAGCGATTTAGTAGATTTTGGTAAAGATTTATTGGCTAGTAACGAAGCAAAGGAACTAATTAATCAAAATGCTAATACGAGTTTAGAAAACAAAGGAACTATGGTAAATGATTTAGATAAAATCACAACTCCAGAAAATCCAGACACTAAACCAAATCCTGATATTCCTTGGACTGACTTAGAGCCATCAACTCCGATTATTCCAACACCAGATCCAAAGCCAGAAGAAAAACCAAATCCTGATATTCCTTGGACTGACTTAGAGCCTTCAAAACCTATTGAGCCTAGCACACCTGAAGAAAAGCCAGAAGAAAAACCTGAAAACCCAGACACTAAGCCAAACCCAGATATTCCTTGGACTGATTTAACTCCTGCAAATCCGATTACTCCAACACCAGAACCAAAACCAGAAAATCCAAGCGATGAAGAAAAGTTTGAAATTGCAGTAGAAGAACAAAAAGAAGCTATAAAATTAATGGTTACAGGTAAAAATGAAAAAGCCTTAGAATCAGCAAAGCTTATGACAAATCAATTTTATTTTTCTCAAGTGTTTGAATACAACAATTTAAACAAGCGTTTAGGTGAATTAAGAGGATTTGCTAAGAATAATGCAGGTATTTGGATTCGTGGATATGTTAATAAAGGAAGTATCAAAAACACATCTTTAAAAGCAAATGAAGTTCAAATGGGTGTGGATAAAATATCAAGTTTTACAGATTTTGATACTTATGCAGGATTTATGCTAAATATAGGAAGAACAACTACAAGCAATACAACAGATTCAAAAATAAATAACTATGGCTTAGGAGTGTATTTTAGTAGCGTTTATAATAATGGCTTTTTTATAGATACAACACTTAAAGCAAATCATTATAAAAGCGAGTTTAAAAACGATAATTTCTTAGGTAATTCTACAAGCAAAGGAACAGGTTTAATTGCTAGTTTTGAGTTAGGCAAGAGATTTGGAGATGATTTTTACATAGAGCCTAGCACTGAAATTATTTTAAATTATATTCCAAAAACAGATATTAAAGGCGAAAAAGAAATAAGTATCGGAGCATTACATCAAAAATCATTCGTAAATATAACAGCTCCTTCAAAGCTTTTAATAGTTAATAAAACAGCAATTTATACAGGAATAAATGTTAATGATAGTTTAAATATTAGAGCAGGGCTTGGTGCGATAATTGATTTAACTAATAATCCAGATTTTCTAGTAAGCGATGGAATTAGCTCATATTCGTTTAAAGGTGCTAGTAAAGATAAAAGAGGCTTTGCAAGTTTAGGAATTAACAAAAACTTTAATAAGAAGTTTAGCTTTAGTTTAGAAGCAGAAAAGACCTTTAGTGGAAATTTAAACATTGATTATAATATTAATACAAATCTAAGATACGAGTTCTAATTCTTATTTCCTATTTTAAATTCTTTGGAATTTGAAATAGGAATTTCAAAATATTTTCAAAACCCTACGCGAATTTTAAAAACTAATTTTAATCATAAAAACTTTTAAAATAAAATATCCGAATTTTAAAAAATAAAACAAAAAGAAAAATCTTCAAATTTCACTCACATTATTTTAGACTTGCAATTTTGTTAGTTTTTAATAAAAGTCTTGTGAGTGGTTTAAAATACAAATTCCTATTTCAAATTCTAAAAATTATCAAAAGAATTTGAATTCGGAATTAGGATTATTCAAAAACTACTTTATTTCTTCCTGTTAATTTAGCTTGATAAAGTCTATTATCAGCCATTTCAAATGCACCAAATTTTGAATTAGTAACAAGACAAAGACCTATACTAATAGTAAGTTTTAGATTGTGATTTTTAGCATTAAATGTAAAATCTTCAACTTCTTTTCTAAGCTTTTCTAATTCAGCAACGCATTTAAAATAATCATAATCTTTAAAAACTAAGCAAAATTCTTCCCCACCATAGCGATAAGTTTTTGCATATTTTTTCAAAATACTTGCAAGAGATCTTAAAATAATATCTCCTATTTCATGCCCATAAGTATCATTAATTTTTTTGAAAAAATCTATATCAACAACTGCTATTACATCTTTATTTTTTAAATCAAGCGTATCATAAGCTCTTCTATTATAAACATTAGTTAAAGAATCATAAAAAGCTAATTTGTATCCTTGATAGCCAATAGCTGCTAAGAATATAAATGAGCCTAATTCAAAATAACTTAAATTATAGCTTTGTAGCTTGTGATAGAATAAAAATTGAAAATAAGAAGCCACATAAGCACCTTGTAAAAAGCATTCAAAATTATTAATTTTTCTAAGAATTACAACATAAAGCATTAAAACCAAAAATAAGCAAAAAGAAAAATCCGAATAAACATAAGTTTGATTTATAAACTTTAAACTATGTAAATATGAAATAAAAGCCGAATCTTTAGTAAAAATTCCTAATAAAATATAAGAAATCACAACCAAACAGGCAGGTATTAATCTCTTTGTTGATAAATAATCTTTCTTAAGGCTTACTAATATTGCAAAAACAATAGGTGAAAATAAGGCAATATAAGCATGAGCTTGAGAAAAATCTAAAAATAAAAATAAAATCCTACTAGATAAAAATAATAAAACTAAAAAAGTTATATTATGTTTTCTAAAATAAATTGAGCCTAAAAATACTAAAAGTTCAAAGCCAAGTGTTGCGGCTGGCATAGGTAGGATTATTTCTTGTAAGAGTGATTGCTGCATATTTAATTACCTCTATGTTTTGCATTTAATTATACTAACATATCGGTAATTAAGCTATATTATTAATAAAGATTTATATTATTAGTATCCAAGAGCTTTTAAAAAGTCATCTTTTAAGTAATTTTTCATATCAGCAAAGCTAATTTCGCTACTTTTTTTATAATCATCACTTAAAAATACAAATCCGTAAGAACTAATATAAAATTTTTCTAATTTCTCATCTGAAAAATCTTGATTTTTTGAATTTAAATAAACTCTAAAAATATCAAAATCTTTTAAAATATCTTTTAATAAATATTCTTTTTTACTTTTTTCGTTATATGTTTTTATTTCAATTTTTGAGCTTGATTTGTTATCTTTTGTTTCTTTATTTTCTTTTATATAAGAAATCACTTCATTGCTTTGAAAATAACTTGCATAATTTGAATTTGATTTATAATGATTAAATTCATCATGCATTTGCTTATAAAGACTATTCATAGCTTTTATGTGTTGCTCGTTTATTTTATCAAAGTCTTTAAAAAAATTATCCATAGGATTAATCATTTTATTTTCAATAGCATCTAGCCTTTGTTTTAAAATCTCGTTTTCAAGCTTTAATTTATCAATCTCGCTAAGAGAATTAGCACCTAAACTTGCTACGCAAAATATAGAAATTAATAATTTTTTCATATCTTTCTCCTTTTTAAAAATACATATTTTAATATTTTTTTCATAATACTTTAAAAACATTTTTTAAGCTTATTTATGATATGTAGTTTTAAGGCTTAAAAACATTTTTTAAAGCTTTTTCATATACTTTTTCATCATTTATAATAGGATAGTTTTTTAAAAAGTCTAAGGCTTCTGGCACGTTTTTGTCAAATTCAAATAATTCAATTTTAAGCTTAAAATTGCCTTGCTTACTAATAAAATCTGTAATGCAATCTTGCATAGAGCCTTTATGCAATAATTTTAAATAATAATCTATACTAACTTTATCATCTATCCTAAAATCAATACTTATTCTACATAAGTTTTCAGGCCAGTGAAGTCCTTGATTGCTTATTCTAAATCTAATTGAATTTATAGGCTCATTTAGTAACTTTTTGGTCTTGCTTTTTAGTTTTAGTGATTTTATAAATTTCGGATTGAATTTTGCATCAAAAATCAAAAATTCATAATATTCATGATTTAAAACTTCTCTTGCACTTGCTAAAATCTCACCATCTTTTATAAGGCGGACATTTTTAAGCTTGCAAATCTTAATGCAAGTTCTTTCATCATAAACTAAATCAATGCCTAACTCTTTAAATCTTTTTATACTCTCATTTAGCATAAAATCTTCACGCCACACCATACCATTGGTATAACCTGTGCTATCTATTTCTAATTTTTTTATTATTTCAAAATAGCGTATATTTGTAGCAAAAGCTTTGCCTTCTTTTATTTCTTTGATTATTCTATACAGACTATTGCCGAGGCTATATTTATAAGCTATAATAATTGATGGTCTTTCTAGCTCTTTAAATTCTTCTAAATCTTTTTTTAGAATTATTCTATCTTTTCTATATAAAGTTCCTTCTTTAAAATTACTCAGAAACTTTTCAAGTACTTTATCAACATCTAATTTACCTAAATAATATCTGCTTAAAGATACATAAATTTCACCTGCGCCCACCCAAAGATATTTTATATTTTCATCGCCATAAATAGGAATCCTTTTGTCATTTTTAATTGTATATCCTTCGGTTAGCGTATGATATATATCAAATGTAACTTTTACTGTGATATTATCAGGTTTTTGAAGAGTTACATAAAATTTTTTCTCTTTTAAAGATAGTCCGACATGAATCTCAGTAATATTGTCTAAAATCGGTTCTTTAAAATCTTTTATTTTTATATATATTGAGCCTTTTGATATAACTTCTGCTGTTAGCTTAGCATCTTCTAAGAAAATTTTTCCATCTCTATCCGTTAGTTTTAAATTAGTTGCCTTGCAATAGCTTCCTACATCATCATAGCTTTCATTATAATAATTCTCACATTTAAGATTTTTATATTCTATTTTGTATTCAAATGTATCGCCTAATTGATTTAAAAAGTTTTTTAAATTTTTTAAATTTGCTTGATTATTTAAAGCATGTAAATTAAATGCTAAAACAATGATTAAAAATAATTTTTTCATACAAACCCCCACTTTTGTTTTAAAATTAGAATTTAAAATAGGAATTTGATTTTTTGTTTCACGTGAAACATTTTGAAATTCCTAATTCAAATTCTATTTTTTCTTTTCATTTAAAATAACTACTATTATACCAACTACTCCACAAACACAAACAGCACCCATAAATATATATTGAAATAAATCTAATCCACTCATTTAATCGCTCCTAAAAATTCATTTTCTATATCATTATTTATAAAATCATAATTTTGATTTTTATAAGTAAATTTAAGTCTTGCCGAATGAAGACAAAGCCTACTTGCTCCACAAAGCTCTTTTATGTTTATTATTTTTTTGTCTAAAATATTTCTTGCTTCTTCGTTACTTAGTCCATAAAGAGTATCACCTGCAATTTTATGTCCTGAGTAATACAAGTGAAGTCTTAATTGATGTTGTCTTCCTGTTAGTGGAATTGCTTTTAAAAGTGTATGTTTAGGATAGTTTTTAATAACACAAAATTGTGATTTTGATATTTTTCCATCTTTTGATACTAGCATTTTGTTTTTTAAATCTTCATCGTTTTTAAGTCTTACACTAACACAAAAATCATATTCAATATTTCCACAAACTAAAGCTAAATATTCTTTATAAACTTCTTGTTTTGCAAAGAGTTCTTTTAATTCTTTGTTAGCGATTTTATTTTTTGCAACGAGTATAAGCCCACTTGTAGCTGCATCTAGCCTATGAGCTACGTTAGCATTTTCTCCATATTTTTGCCAGATTTCATCATTTAAAGAATACTCACAATTTCTTCCATTTGGATGAGATAAAACCCCACTTGGTTTGTTAAAAACAGCAAAATCTTCATTTTCAAAAATAGGTTTTAAATCCAAACTAAAACATTCATAAACTAATAAATAAAACTCACCATTAATAACGCTATTTTTTTTACATATTTCAATATCGTTTAAATTTATTTCATCTATATTTAAAGTATTTAAAAGGTTTTTGCTAACATTATTTTTAAAAATAATAACACGATTTTTATCACAAAATCTTTGTGCTTTTTTTAAATCATAATTTAAATTTTGCATTACTAATTGATAAGCTTTTTTATTTTCGCTAGTAAAAAATTTTTTGTATAAATATCCCACTTTTTTTAACCTATATTTTATCTCTACTTATTATAATACATTCTTTTTTAAAATTCACAAAGGACAAACAATCAATCATGAAGGTAGTAAAAAGAACAGGAAGAGTAGAAGAATTAGATATTTCTAAAATTAAAAAATACACAACTTTAGCAACAGAAGGCTTAGAAAATGTGAGTCAAAGTGAGCTTGAAGTTGATGCGAAAATCCAGTTTAGAGATATGATAACTTCTGAAGAAATCCAAAATACTTTAATAAAAACAGCAGTAGATAAAATAGATATAGATAGACCAAATTGGACTTTTGTTGCTGCAAGATTATTTTTGTATGATCTATATCATAAAGTTAATCCACAAAAAGAATATGTTCATTTAAGAGAATATTTTGAGCGTGGAGAAAAAGCTGGAAGATTATTTTTAGGTCTTAAAGAAAAGTATGATTTAGATGATTTAAATGCTTATATAAAACCTGAGCGTGATTTACAATTTACCTATTTAGGTATAAAAACCCTTTATGATAGATATTTAATAAAAGATAATAAAGGTAATCCTATTGAATTACCACAGCATATGTTTATGGCTATTGCTATGTTTTTAGCTCAAAACGAGTTAAATAGGCAAGAATGGGCTAAGAAATTTTATGATTTAATTTCTAAATTTGAAGTAATGTGTGCAACCCCAACACTAAGTAATGCAAGAACTACAAGACATCAGCTTTCAAGTTGTTATATAGGTTCAACTCCTGATAATATAGAAGGTATATTTGATTCTTACAAAGAAATGGCGTTATTATCAAAATTTGGCGGTGGAATAGGCTGGGATTGGAGTATGGTTCGTGCTATGGGTGGTAGTATAGACGGACACAAAAACGCAGCGGGTGGAATTATTCCATTTTTAAAAATTACAAATGATATTGCAGTTGCAGTTGATCAATTAGGAACTAGAAAAGGTGCTATTTCTGTTTATATTGAGCCTTGGCATATGGATGTTTGTGATTTTATTGACCTTAGAAAAAATAGTGGAGAAGAAAGAAGAAGAGCTCACGAATTATTCCCTGCTTTATGGATAAATGATTTATTTATGAAAAGGGTTAAAGATAATGCAAAATGGACTTTATTTGATCCATTTGATACCCCACAATTATGTAATTTATATGGAAAAGAATTTGAATTAGAGTATGAAAGACTTGAAAAAGATGAGAGCATAGTAAAAGAAGTAATGGATGCAAAAGAACTTTGGAAAAAGATTTTAACAAATTACTTTGAAAGTGGTATGCCATTTTTATGTTTTAAAGATAATGCTAATAAAGCTAACCCAAATTCTCATACAGGTCTTATCAGAAGTTCAAACCTATGCACCGAGATTTTTCAAAATACTGATCCAAATCATTATAAAATCAAAGCAACATTTGAAGATGGTAGCGTAAGCGTATATGAAGAAAATGAAATCTTAAAGCTTGATAATTCTCAAATCAAAACTGCTAAGAAATTAAGTAGTTTAGATACTTTAAATGGTAAAAAAGTTTATATTGTAGAAAAAGAATATGATGAAGGTAGAACTGCTGTTTGTAACCTTGCTAGTATAAATCTAAGCAAAATAAACACAGAAGAAGATATTAAAAGAGTTGTTCCTATTGCAATAAGAATGTTAGATAATGTTATTGAGCTTAATTTCTACCCACACGCAAAAGTAAAAAACACTAACTTAAAATCTCGTGCAATAGGTTTAGGTGTTATGGGTGAAGCACAAATGTTAGCAGAAAAAGGCGTTATGTTTGGAACTAACGAACACTTTGAACTAATTGACAAAATTATGGAAAGCATTTCTTATGAAGCAATTAGTGCAAGTAGTGATTTAGCAGTAGAAAAGGGCATTTATCCTGAGTATGAAGGAAGTAACTGGAGTAAAGGAATTTTCCCTATTGATGTAGCTAACGAAAATGCAAAAATGCTAACAATGGGTGATAATTTATTCAATCAATCAAACTGCGATTGGAATGAATTAAGAAAGAAAGTTAATAAACAAGGTATGAGAAATGGTTATTTAATGGCTATTGCTCCAACTTCTAGTATATCAATTTTAGTTGGTACTACTCAGACAATTGAACCTGTTTATAAAAGAAAATGGTTTGAACAAAACTTAAGTGGAATGATACCTACCGTTGTGCCAAATCTAAGTCTTGATACTTGGCAATATTATGTAACAGCTTATGAGCTTGATCAAAGAGATTTAGTTCGTGCAGCAGCAATTCGCCAAAAATGGATAGATCAAGGACAAAGCTTAAATATATTTGTTAGCCTTGATAAAGCTAGTGGTGGCTATTTAAATAGTATTTATACCTTAGCACATTCTCTAGGACTTAAGTCTTGTTATTATTTAAGAAGCGAAAGTCCTGCAAGTGAGCATTTAGATAATAAACCAGTTGATAGAAGCATTGAATGTGAAGGTTGTCAATAATATTTAATAAATTTAGGATATAAGAAAGGGGCTTATATCCTAAGGAGGATTTGTGAAAAGAATTTTTCTTATTCTTACTCTTTTTGTTATTTCTTTAAGTTTTTCATCTTGTAGAGGAACGTCTTATTTAGGTTTGTTTAGTGGTTTTGGTGGTTATTACTTTCAAGGAGTTAAAAGCTATACACCTCCTTTTTATGACCTTAAAACTTTAGATAAGCTTTGTAAAGATTTTGATGATAGAGCTGATGTATGTTTTAGAGCAGCTCAAAATTTTCAAATTATGAAAAATCCTAAAATGTACGAATATTATGAATTAGCTATTAAAAAGGGTCTTAAAACAAAATTAAGCCCAGAAGAGTTGGCTAAATACTATGATGATAAATATACAAAAATTATAAATAATAAAGATTTTAATAACTTAGATTGCAATTCTTTAACGAAGGATGTTTTAGAATGTTATTATTACAATAGATATTCACAAAATTATCTTAGATGTCAAAAAGTAGAAAAGACTATTTCAACATATTATGCAAAATACGAAAAATTAAAAGCTAAATATGAAGAACTAACTAACCCAAATAATCCTTGTAATCAAAAAAATGCTGATAAAAAGGATTGCTTTAGTAAAACTTATATACAATCGCTAAAAAATGATTATAAAAAATGTGAGAATTATTTGAGAAAATACGGATGGTTTTTAGATTAATTATAGGTCTTATAATTTTGTTAGTTTTATCATCTTGCACTAGAGTGGTATATTTAGGATATACACTTGGCGTTGGGGTTAAATATGGGCTAGAAGGCAAATATTATAAGCCACCTGAGTTTGATTTTAAAATTTTAGATTATCTTTGCAAAAATGAAGATGATAGGGCTGATGTATGTTTTAAAATTGCTCAGACTTTTCAAACTATGAAAAATCCTAAAATGTATGAATATTATGACTTAGCTATCAAAAAGGGTTATAGAACAAAATTAAGCTCGGAAGAATTAGTGAAATATTATGATGATAAATATGCAAACATTAAGGAAGCCGAGCTTGATTGCAACTCTACGACAAGATATATTTTTGATTGTTATTATTACAATAGATATTATTGCTCAAATTGTCTATGTAAAAAAGAAGAGCCTACCATATCAACATGTTTTGCCAAATACGAAATACTAAAAGCCAAATACGAAGAAATAAGCGACCCGAGTAAATCTTGTAATAAAAATAACCCCGATAAAAGAAATTGTTATAACAGTTATTCAATAAAATCGCAAAAAGATGAATATAAAAGATGTGAAAGATATTTAAGGAAACACGGATGGTTTTTAGATTAATTATAAGTTTTGTAATTTTGTTAGTTTTATCAGCTTGTACTTCAATGTATGTTATTCATAAAGAGCTTAAAAGTGAAATGGAAATGGCTTATTATAAAAAACACCCTTCGTTTGTTTTATATGATGAAAATAATTTAAAAATATGTGAAGATTATTTACAAAAAAATGTCGGTAGACCTTTTTTTGCAGGTGCTTGCGAATATCTTGATACTGCTAATTATTTATTTAATATAGATTACATAAAACCACCACAAAATTTTTATTACAAAAGAATTAAAGATGGCAGATTTTTAAGTATAGGTAGTGTTGAAGAATATAACAAATTTGTTAAAACTTTAGATAAAAAAAGCTTAGAAGATGATTGTTATAGTTTTAAAAATAATATCGCTTGTTATCATTATGAATTAGCAAATCCTTTAAAAAATGTTAGCGAATATTGTGATGAGATTAAGGCAAATAAAAGCTCTAAAAAAAGCACTTTTAGATTAGGCTCATGCTATGCAAAACTAACACTTGCTATTAAAGAAAACGATGAGAAATTACAAAAATTTTATGCTAACAAAATATGTGAAGGTGGCGTTAGTAAATATTGTGACTTAAAGTTAGCATTAAAAAATGATGATGAATTACTGAAATCATATAACAAAAAAGCATTTGAATTATGTCTAAACACAGGTAAGAATTGTGAGTTTATAAAAGATACAAATAAAAAATTAAAAGATCTTGAAGGTAGCTTAGTAATCAAACAAAGGTGTAATAATATAATAAGTAAATTAAGACATATTGATGCTTTTTATAAGGATTTGAGATTGGGTGTTATTAAAGAATTTGAAGAATTTTGTGAAAAATAAAATCTAAATTCCTATTTCAAATTCCAAAATTATTTCAATTAATATTCATCATATTTTTGTTTCACGTGAAACAACCGTTATAGAATTTTGATAAAATTATATTTTATTAAAAGGAGTTTAGAATGAAAAAGATATTAATTTCAAGTGTAGTTGCTCTGAGCTTAAATGCTGCAGGTTTTTTGATGATAGATGATAATAAGAGTGCTTATTTTACTATGAACGAGCATAAAGATAAGGTTGAGTTTATCAGTGCAATGAATATTGCAAAAGATGATGTTTGTTTTGCTTGCAATGATTTAATAAACGAAAAGATTGACTTTAATACTAATAAAGCAATAGGGGTTAAATACGATAGTATTAGCTTAAGCACTAAAGATGAAGCTTTTAAGATTCGTTACTTAAGCGGTGACAAAAAAGAAGAATTAAATTTAAATGATTTTTTCGCACAAAGCCTAAATCATTTTGGAACATTACAAATTACAGAAGATGTTGTATATGCTAAAAATGATTTAACAAGCGTTCGCTTTCAGCTTATTGAAGACAATAAAGGTGCTCATCCTATGCACTTTGTAAAATTTGCAATTTTGGATAAAGATAGCAAAATAATTACTTCAAAAAACGCATTTAAAGATATAGATAAATTAAAAGAAAAAATCACTAAAAAAATAAGAGATTTTCAAAACAAAACAAATCACGCAGAGAAAAATAATCAATTTTTTAGCCCTTTAGAAGTGGATAATTTTTATTTTGATAATTTAGGTATTGTGTTTTCATATAGTCCTTATGAATTATTTTCATACGCAAGTGGTTATATCAAAGTTCGCTTGAGTTTTGATGAAATTAAATCATTTTTAAAAGATGATTTTTTAAAACTTCTAAAAGATAATAAAATAATTTAAATTGAAATTCCGAATTCAAATTCTTTTTGAATTTGGAATATATTTATTACTAGTATTATAAAAACAATTTTTTATAATACTAGTAAGTTTTAAAATTATTTAACAAATAAAAGAATAATTTTTTTCTTATTATAAATTTATTATTTTCTTTATATATGCTTTAAAAAATAATATGTTTTATTATCATATATTTTAAACACCATATATATAAACAATATTATATAAGCACTCGAAATTAAATATTTTTATAAATAATTGTTGTAATATAATTTAATAATTTTATGAAAATTACTTAATTAAATATAAATAATTTAAATTATTACAAAAATAAATATTATCTTTTTTAAAGAGATAAAAATAAGTAAAAATTCATTTTTTTCTTGACAAGTAAACTTATATTAAATACACTTGCGAACCTATTTTAGTTTTTGTGATACTTATCACATGTTCTTTAATGGGTTGGCTTAAATGCCAACGAGTTCTTTTAAAAGGAAAAAAAATGGAAAGAATTAGGTTAAAGTTAAAAGCTTATGACCACAGGGTTCTAGATCGTACAGTTGCGGCAATTGTTGAAGCCGTTAAGAGAACTGGTGCTGAAATTAGAGGTCCAGTACCAATGCCTACAAAAATAAAGCGTTATACCGTTTTAAGATCTCCGCACATCAATAAAGATTCAAGAGAACAATTTGAAATGAGAATTCACGCTCGTATGATTGATATTTTGGCTGCTACTACTGATACCGTTGATAGCTTAACAAAGCTTGATTTGGCACCAGAAGTTAATGTTGAAGTTCGTGCAATGGGCAAGTAAGGATAGAGTATGGAATATATTGTTGAAAAAATCGGAATGAGTAGAACAATTAACACCTCTAGCACTCCTGTAACACTACTTAAGTTAGTTCAAACTAAGGTTTGCGAACTTAAAGATGGTAAAGCTATCGTTGCATACGCACAAGGTAAACACCAAAACAAGTGCATCGCAGGTCAGCAAAAAAAATACAGCCTAAGTGCAGAGTTTAACAAATTTGCTAGTTTAGAAGTAGCAAATACAGAAGCAGGTGACATTGATACTACACCTTTAGCTGAAGCAAAAGTTTTAAAAGTAAGCTTCAACTCAAAAGGTAGAGGTTATGCTGGTGTTGTTAAAAGACACGGATTTGCAGGTGGTCCAGCAAGTCATGGTAGCCGTTTTCACAGACGCTCAGGTTCAATAGGTAACCGCGAGTGGCCAGGTCGTGTTCAAAAAGGACGCAAAATGGCAGGTCATTTTGGTAATGAATTAGTTACTGTTAAAAATGAAGTTGTTTCATTTGATGCTGAAAATGGTATTTTAGTATTAAAAGGAAGCGTTGCAGGTTATAATGGTGCAATGGGTAAAGTAAGGATTGTAAAATGAAAGTATGCGTATTAAACGATAAATTTGAAAAAGCTAGCGAGCTTGATTTACCAGCAAGATACGCTGAAGTAAATCCTCATAACCTTTATTTATATGTTAAATCATACCAAGCTAGCATGAGAGCAAATACAGCTCATACCAAAGGTAGAAGCGAAGTTAGCGGTGGTGGTAAAAAACCATGGAGACAAAAAGGTCGCGGTGGTGCTCGTGCAGGTTCAACAAGAACTAACGTATGGGTAGGTGGTGCAGTTGCATTCGGTCCAACAAACAATAGAAACTATTTTCAAAAAGTAAATAAAAAGCAAAAAAGATTAGCATTTGAAAGAGCTTTAGCAGACAAAGCTAATGCAAACGCTTTATTTGCAGTAGATAATATAGTTATTGAAAGTGGTAAAACAAAAGATGCAAGAGCTATGATTAATAAAATAGGTGTTAAAGATGCTTTAATTGTTAAGTCATTATTAGATGAAAAAACATTATTAGCATTTAGAAATCTTGCTAATTGTTATGTTGTTGATATTACTGAAGTAAATGCTTATTTATTAAGTATATTTAATTCTGTAATTATTGAAAAAGATGCTTTAGCATCAATTACGAAAGAGGGCTAAGATGGCTGATATCACAGATATAAAAAATATAGTTTATACAGAAAAAACTTTAGGCCTTCAAGAAGGTGGCGTGGTAGTTATCCAAGCTAGTCCTAAAATGACTAAAAATGGTCTGAAGCAAGTGTTAAGAGAATATTTTGGCATAGTTCCTTTAAAAATCAATTCATTAAGAATGGATGGAAAAGTAAAGAGATTTAGAGGACTAGAAGGTCAAAGAAGTGACTTTAAAAAGTTTTATGTAAAGCTACCTGAGGGTGCTAGTTTAGAAAATAAGGAAGGCTAAGATGGCTATTAAAACTTATAAACCATATACCCCAAGCAGACGTTATATTACAGGTGTAAGTAGCGATGATATTACAGCAAAAGCTAGTGTTCGCTCATTACTTGTAAAACTTCCAGCTGCAGCAGGTAGAAATAATAACGGAAGAATCACAAGCCGCCATAAAGAAGCAGGTGCAAAAAAACTATATCGTATTATTGATTTCAAAAGAAATAAATTTGGAATTGAAGGTCGTGTAGAGGCTATCGAGTATGATCCATACAGAAATTGCCGTATTGCATTAATTGCTTATAAAGATGGTGAAAAAAGATATATTATCCAACCTCGTGGTTTAACAGTAGGTGATATTGTATGTTCAGCAGATGAAGGTTTAGATATTAAGCCAGGAAATGCTATGAAATTAAAATCAATTCCTGTTGGTACAATCATTCACAACCTAGAATTAAAACCAGGTAAAGGTGGTCAAATGATTCGTTCTGCAGGTTCTTTTGCTCAATTAATGGGTAAAGAAGAAAAATACGTAATCGTTCGTCTTCAATCAGGTGAAATGAGAAGAGTATTAGCAGAATGTATGGCTAGTATTGGTGAAGTTGGTAACGAAGATTGGGCTAACGTTACAATAGGTAAAGCAGGTCGCAATAGACATAGAGGTATTCGCCCACAAACTCGTGGTAGTGCAATGAACCCAGTAGATCACCCACATGGTGGTGGTGAGGGTAAGAAAAACTCAGGTCGTCACCCAGTTACACCTTGGGGTAAACCAACTAAAGGTGCTAAGACTCGCCGTAAAAAGGCTAGCGATAAGCTAATAATATCAAGAAGAAAAGGAAAGTAAGATGGCTAGATCATTAAAAAAAGGTCCTTTTGTTGATTCTCATGTTATGAAAAAAGTTATCGCAGCAAAAAAAGCTAACGATAATAAACCAATTAAAACTTGGTCAAGAAGAAGCACTATTACTCCTGATATGATCGGTCTTACATTTAACGTTCATAATGGTAAAAGCTTTATTCCTGTGTATGTAACTGAAAATCACATAGGTTATAAATTAGGTGAATTTGCACCAACTCGCACATTCAAAGGCCACAAAGGCTCAGTGCAAAAGAAAATTGGAAAGTAAGGGGTAGTAAATGAGTAAAGCATTAATTAAATTCATAAGACTATCACCAACTAAAGCAAGATTATTAGCAAGAGAAGTTCAAGGAATGAATGCTGAATTAGCAATGGCAAGTTTAAAATTCATGCCAAATAAAGCAGCAAAATACATTTCTAATGCAATTTCAAGTGCTGTTGCAAATGGTGGATATGAGCCAAGCGAAGTAGTAGTAAGTTCATGCCGTGTTGATGCTGGTGCTGTGCTTAAGAGAATTAGACCAAGAGCTAGAGGAAGTGCAAGTCGCATTAGAAAACCAACTGCTCATATTATGGTTGAAGTAAGTAGAGCAAAAACTGAAAGTAAGGAAAGCTAAAATGGGACAAAAAGTAAATCCGATAGGTCTTAGACTAGGAATTAATAGAAATTGGGAATCAAGATGGTTTCCAGCTAAAGCTAGTTTAGCACAAAGCATAGGCGAAGATTATAAAATCCGTGCTTTTCTTAAAAAAGAGCTATACTATGCAGGAGTTAGTCAAATTATAATTGAAAGAACTGCTAAGAAATTAAGAGTTACTGTAGTTGCAGCTCGTCCTGGAATTATTATTGGTAAAAAAGGTAGCGATGTTGAAGTAATTAAAACAAAACTACAAAAAATTATCAATAAAGAAGTAAATCTTAATATTAAAGAAGAGCGTCGTGCTAACGCATCAGCTCAATTAGCAGCTGAAAGTGTTGCAACTCAACTTGAAAAACGTGTTGCATTCCGCCGTGCAATGAAAAAAGTTATTCAAAATGCACAAAAAGCAGGAGCAAAAGGTATTAAAGTTAGCGTTGCAGGTCGTTTAGGTGGTGCTGAAATGGCTAGAACTGAGTGGTATCTTGAGGGTCGTGTGCCTTTACATACTTTAAGAGCAAAAATTGATTATGGTTTTGCAGAAGCTCATACAACTTATGGAAATATAGGTATTAAAGTATGGATTTTCAAAGGTGAGGTATTGCATAAAGGTGTTCAAGCTGATAAAACTGAAGAGCCAGCAGCAAAGAAGACAAGAAGAACCAGAAGAGGTAAATAATTATGTTGATGCCAAAGAGAACAAAATTTAGAAAAATGATGAAAGGCCGCAACCGTGGCTATGCTTGCCGTGGCACAAAACTTGCTCTTGGTGATTATGCTTTAAAAGCTACTGAGGGTGGTAGAGTTAATTCACGCCAAATTGAAGCAGCACGTATTGCTCTAACTCGTCATGTTAAAAGACAAGGTAAATCATGGATAAGAGTATTCCCAGATAAACCTTTAACTAAAAAACCATTAGAAACGAGAATGGGTAAAGGTAAAGGTAGTGTTGAAGAATGGGTAATGAATATTCAACCAGGCAGAATTCTTTTTGAAATGACAGGCGTTAGTGAAGATATGGCTAGAGAAGCTCTTGCACTTGCTATGAGTAAATTACCATTTAAAACTAAGTTCGTTACAAGAGAGAGTGAAAATGAAATATACTGAGCTAAAAGATAAAACAGCAGAAGAATTAAATGCTATGTTAAAAGAAAAAAAGTTGCTTTTATTTACACTAAAACAAAAGCTTAAAACGATGCAGCTTACAAATACAAATGAGCTTCGTGTAGTTAAAAAGGATATTGCAAGAATTAACACAGCAATATCAGCTATGAAATAAGGGGCTAATAATGAGTTTTAAAAGAGAAATACAAGGCGTAATCGTTTCAAAATCAGGAGATAAAACAGTTAGCGTTTTAGTAGAACGCAAAGTTGTTCATCCTAGATATAGAAAAATCGTAAAACGCTTTAAAAAATATTTAGTTCATGATGAAAAAAATACTGCTAACGTTGGTGATACAGTTGTTGCGATTGAATGCAGACCAATGTCAAAACGCAAGTCTTTTCGTCTTAAAACAATTTTAGCAGCAGGAGTTGAGTAATGATACAAAGTTTTACAAGGCTTGTAGTTGCTGACAATAGCGGCGCAAAAGAAATTATGTGTATAAAAGTATTAGGTGGTAGTAAAAGAAGATATGCTACCGTAGGTGATGTAATCGTTGCATCTGTTAAAAAAGCTTTACCAAATGGTAAAATTAAAAAAGGTCAAGTAGTTAAGGCTGTAATCGTAAGAACTAAAAAAGAAGTTCAAAGAGAAAACGGCTCATTAATTCGTTTTGATGAAAATGCGGCAGTTATTTTAGATGCTAAGAGAGAGCCAGTTGGAACTCGTATTTTTGGGCCAGTTGGTAGAGAAGTAAGATATGGTGGCTTTATGAAAATTGTTTCACTAGCTCCGGAGGTTTTATAATGGCTGTTAAATTTAAAATTAAAAAAGGTGATAATGTAAAAATTATCGCAGGTGATGATAAAGGTAAAACAGGTGTTGTAAAGGCAGTTTTTCCTAAGAAAAATCAAGTAATCGTTGAAGGTTGCAAAATTGCTAAAAAAGCAGTAAAACCTAGCGAGCAAAATCCACAAGGTGGTTTTGTAAATAAGGAAATGCCTATGGATATTTCAAATGTAGCTAAGGTGGAGGCATAATATGAGATTAAAAGAAAAATATGTTAATAGCATTAAGCCTGCAATTGCTAAGGAATTTGATATTAAAAATCCTATGTTAATTCCTGCTATTGAAAAAATTGTTATTAGCGTTGGTTTAAGTGCAGAATTTACAAAAGACCAAAAAGTTTTACAAAGCATTGTTGATACAATTAGTTTAATTTCAGGTCAAAAAGCAGTTGTTACTAAAGCTAAGAAATCAGTTGCTGGTTTTAAAGTAAGAGATGGCTTTCCTGTTGGTGTAATGGTAACTTTAAGAAAAGACAATATGTATGCATTCTTAGATAAGTTAATTTCTATTGCATTACCAAGAGTTAAAGACTTTAGAGGTTTAAGCCGTGATGGTTTTGATGGTCGTGGAAATTATAGTTTTGGTTTAAATGAACAATTAATGTTCCCAGAAGTTGTATATGACCAAATTTTAAGAACTCATGGTATGAATATCAATGTTGTTACAACAGCAAATAGCGATAAAGAGGCACTAAGATTATTAGAATTATTTGGTGTGCCTTTCACAAAAGGAAAGTAATATGGCAAAAAAATCAATGATAGCAAAAGCTGCTCGTCCAGCTAAATTTAAAGTTAGAGCTTATACAAGATGCCAAATTTGTGGTCGTCCACACTCTGTGTATAGAGATTTTGGAATTTGCCGTGTGTGCCTAAGAAAAATGGCTAATGAAGGATTAATTCCTGGTCTTAAGAAAGCTAGCTGGTAAGGAGAAGTTATGATTAATGATTTAATTTCAGATTCACTAACTCGTATTAGAAATGCAGCTCTTCGCAGATTAGATACAACAAAACTTTTACACTCAAGAGTTGTAGAGTCAATTGTTGATATTTTTAAAGCTAAGGGTTATATTGAAGATTATAGCGTTGTAGAAGAAGATAAGAAAAAATTCATCAATGTAGTTTTAAAATATGATGAAAAAGGCAGAAGCGTTATTAATGAAATTAAGCGTGTTAGCAAACCTGGTCGTAGAGTTTACCGTGGAAAAGATGAAATCAAAAGATTTAAAAACGGTTATGGAACAATAGTTGTAAGTACTAGCAAAGGTGTTTTAAGCAATGAAGTTGCTTATAAAGAAGGCATCGGTGGCGAAGTACTTTGCACTATTTGGTAATTAATGCTTTTTATGGCATTCGGAAAGCTTAAGCTTTCCCTAGACAAATAAAAAGGAAAAATATGTCAAGAATAGGAAAACAACCAATTGAAATTCCAGCTGGAATTTCTGCTAAAGTAGATGGCAATGTTCTTACATTCACAAAAGGTAATGTAAAAAAAGAACTTGATTTTAAAGGACATGTAAATGTTGAAGTAAAAGATAATCAAGTTGTATTTACACCAAAAAGTGATGATAGAAGCTCAAGAGCTTATTGGGGAACATATAGAGCTTTAGCAAACAATATCGTAATAGGCCTTACACAAGGATTTAAAAAAGTATTAGAAATCAACGGTGTTGGTTATAAAGCTGCTATGAAAGGTAAAACTTTAGAAATGGCTTTAGGTTTTTCACACCCAGTAATTTTTGATGCTCCAGAAGGTATTGAAATAGCAGTTGAGAAAAATACTATTGTTATTACAGGTGCTGATAAGCAAGTAGTAGGTCAAGTTGCAGCTAAGATTCGTGAATTCAGACCACCAGAGCCTTACAAAGGTAAAGGTATTAAGTATTCAGATGAGCGTATTATTCGCAAAGCTGGTAAAACATCTAAGAAGTAAGGGATAAGTAATGAGAGCAAATATCTTAAAAAGAAAATTATCTCTTAGAATTAAGAGAAAAAAGAGAATTCGTGCAAAAATTAATGGTTGTGCAACTTTACCAAGAGTATCTATTTTTAAATCAAATAGAACACTTTATGTTCAAGCTATTGATGATGTTAAAGCACATACAATTGCTAGTGCAAATGGTAAAAAATTAGGTATTAAAGCAAATATTGAAGGTGCTAAAAAATTAGCAGCTGAATTTGCTAAGAACTTAAAAGCAATCAAAGTTGAAGAAGCAGTTTTTGATAGAAATGGTTATTTATACCATGGTGTTGTAGCAGCTTTTGCTGATGCTTTAAGAGAAAACGGTATCAAACTATAAGGATAAATTATGGAAAAATATAATAGAGAAGAATTTGAAGAAGTAATTGTTGATATCGGTAGAGTTACAAAGGTTGTTAAAGGTGGTCGCCGCTTTAGATTTACAGCGCTTGTAATTGTTGGTAATAAAAATGGTCTTGTAGGTGTTGGCTATGGTAAAGCTAAAGAAGTTCCTGATGCTATTAAAAAAGCAGTTGATGATGCGTTTAAAAACATTATCTCAGTTAAACTTCGTGGCCAAACAATTCCACACGATATTGAAGTAAAATACAATGCAAGCCGTATTTTATTAAAGCCTGCTAGCGAAGGTACAGGAGTTATCGCAGGTGGCTCTAGCCGTCCTATCATTGAACTTGCAGGTATTAAAGATATTCTTACAAAATCACTTGGTTCATCAAATCCAGGCAACGTTGTAAGAGCTACAATTAAAGCTTTAAGTATGTTGAAAGGATAAAAAATGGGACTTGAAAATTTACAAAAAGCAGCTGGCTCTACTCATAAAACAAAAAGAATAGGCCGTGGTCAAGGTTCAGGCTGGGGAAAAACTGCTACAAAAGGTGGTAAAGGTCAAACAGCTAGAAAAGGTTATAATGAAAAAAGAGGTTTTGAAGGTGGTCAACAACCATTACAAAGAAGATTACCAAAAGTTGGTTTTACTTCTAAGTTTGAAAAACCTTATGTAATTAATGTTGAAAAAATTGTAGCTATTAAAGAACTTAAAGAAATTACATTTGAGAGCATTAAAAGTGTTCACAGATTTTCTTCAAGCGTTAAGAAAATTAAATTAATAGGTGCAAGTGCTAATTCATTAGCATCAAAAATTAAAGACGAAAACATTAAAACTAGCGGAAGTAAATAATGAATAAAAATCTTGCCAATAAAATTTTTATAACATTGGCGCTTTTATTTGCTTACAGGATACTGGCATACGTGCCAGTTCCTGGTGTGAATGTAGATGTAATTAAAGAATTTTTTGAATCAAATACAAACAATGCTTTAGGTATGTTTAATATGTTTAGCGGTAAAGCTGCTGAAAGACTTTCAATCATATCTTTAGGCATAATGCCTTACATAACTTCATCAATTATTATGGAATTACTTGCAGCAACATTCCCAAATATCGGTCGTATGAAAAAAGAGCGTGATGGAATGGTGAAGTATATGCAAATTATTCGTGTAGCAACTATTGTTATCACTCTAATTCAAAGTGTTGGGGTTTCAGTAGGGCTTCAAAGCTTACACTCAAGAACAGGTGAAGCAGCTATTATGATTGATTTTAATACATTTATAGCTTTAAGCGCTGCTAGTATGTTAGCTGGAACTATGTTGCTTATGTGGTTAGGTGAGCAAATTACTCAAAGAGGTATAGGCAATGGTATTTCATTAATTATTTTTGCTGGTATTGTTTCTGGAATTCCAAGTGCAATTTCTAGCACAATAAATCTTGTAAATACAGGTGAGTTAAACTTCTTAGTAGTAATCGGAATTGCCTTAGTTATTATTGCAGCAATTGGTGCTATTATTTATGTTGAATTAGGTGAAAGAAGAATTCCTATTTCATACAGCAGAAAAGTTTTAATGCAAAATCAAAACAAAAGAATTATGAACTATATTCCTATAAAGCTAAATCTTAGTGGTGTTATCCCTCCGATTTTTGCTAGTGCTATTTTGACATTTCCTGCAACGGTTTTACAATCAAGCACAAATGAATATATTATGAAATTTAATGATATTTTCAATCCAAATGGCTATGTATTTCATATATTTACATTCTTTTTTGTTATCTTTTTTGCTTATTTTTATGCATCAATCGCATTTAATGCAAAAGATATTTCAGAAAACCTAAAAAAACAAGGTGGTTTTATTCCTGGTATTCGCCCAGGCGAAGGAACAGCTCTTTATTTAAACGAAATTGCAAGTCGTTTGACATTAAGCGGTTCAATTTATTTAGCAATTATCGCTACTTTACCTTGGCTTTTAGCTAAATTTATGGGAGTTCCATTTTATTTTGGTGGAACATCAGTTTTAATTGTTGTTCAAGTAGCACTTGATACTATGAGAAAAATTGAAGCTCAAATGTATGTGAATAAATACCAAACCTTAAGTGCAGTAGGCTTATGATAATTAATAGGCAAATATTTTTGCCGATTTTTTTGGCTATATTTTTTGCGTCTTGTTCGCAAAATATAGCCGATTTAGAATATGAAGAAATTAATAGCTTTAAACAAGATAATATAATTTTAATAGATGAGATTTATGCAAATTATCCAGCTCAAATGTTTGAGCCAAATGCAATTTATGATTCTAAACTAAACCTAGAACTTACAAAAAATCCAAATAAAATGATTGAAAAAATATTAATAGCAGCTCATTCTTGGCGTTATACTCCATATAAATTAGGCGGAACAAACAAGAATAAAGGTGCAGATTGTTCTTCTTTTACACAAGATATTTATAAAAATGTTTATGGTATTAATTTAGAAAGAACTACAAAATATCAAAGATTAGGCGGAGAAAAAGTTTCAAAATCTAAGCTAAAAGTAGGAGATTTGTTGTTTTTTAAGACTGATGGCCCTTTTGGTTTACATGTTGGAATATATCTTGAAAATAATAATTTTATACACTTATCTTCAAAAGGTGGAACAAGAATTCAAAGCCTTAATGTAAGATATTGGAATACTAGATACATAGAAGCAAGAAGGTATGTAAATGCTAAATAAAATAGCCATATTTGATAGTGGAGTAGGTGGTCTTGGAACTTTAGATTTATTAGTAAAAAACAAAATCGCAAAAGAAATAATCTATTATGCTGATAATAAAAATGTCCCTTTTGGAACAAAAAGCAAAGAAGAGATTTTAATAATAGGTCAAAACGCTATTGATTATCTAACAGGCTTAAATGTAGATTTAATAATATTAGCTTGTAACACGGTTAGTTCAATTTTAAACGAACTTAATGTAAATACAAAGGTTTTGCCTATTAGTGATTATGGTATTTTAGGACTTAGTAAAATAGCAAATAATCAAAACACCTTAGTAGTTGCAACAAAGGCTACTATTAATTCAGGTATATATCAAAGAGCTTGTGAAAAATACAATATAAAAGCAGATTTTATAAGCCCAATTTCTTTTGTCCCAATAGTAGAAAGTATGCAGTATTCAAAATCAAGCGAATATTTTGCAGAATACTTTCAAAAAAATGATTATGAAAATATACTTTACGCTTGTACTCATTATCCGTTTTTAGAAAAAGAGTTTAAATCTTATTTTCCTAAAGCAAATTTATTAGACCCTGCAAAAATCCTAGCAACTACGATGAAAAATGAATATTGCAAAGAAGAATTTGAATTCGGAATTAAGATTGACTTTAAAGCAAGTAAAGACATTAAAATACTTCAAGATTTTTATGAAAGGATTAAAAATGTATGATATTTTAGTTAAACCTTGTGGCGAATACGCTACAAATTGCTATATAATAAAGCATGAATTAGGCGATATTGTAATTGATCCAGGTAAGGGAGCATTAGAATTTATAAAAGCAAAATCTAAAAAAGTTGTAGCTATTTTAAATACTCACGGACATTACGATCATATATGGGATAATAAATTAGTAGCAAATGAATTTCAAGCTCCTATTTATACTCCAAAAGATGATATTTTTATGCTTGAAGATGATGGCAGTGGCTATTTAAGTAGTAATGATATTGCAATTGCTGTTGGCGATAAAGAAGAATTAGTTTTTAATGGTTTAAAATTTACCTTTCATCATTTTGCAGGACACACGCCGGGTTGTTCTATGATAGAATTTGATAATCTTTATTTTAGTGGTGATTTTTTATTTGAAAGAAGCATAGGAAGATGGGATTTTGAGTTCTCAAATGCTGATGATATGGTAAAAAGCCTAGAAAAAGCAAAATCTTTAAAAGATGATTTTTATTTACTTCCAGGTCATGGAAATCAAACAAAAGTTAGTTTAGAAAAACCGCATTTTGATTCTTGGATAAGATATATTAAACAATGCTAATTTTTATTTATATACTTATATTTTTTGGTTCAATGGCATGGTTTTTTCAAAAAAACTCTCCAAAAAATGAAACAATAGCAAAAATCGGCAGAAGATGCCCTTGCACAAGGCTTGCAAAAAGTGGGTTTTTAAGCAAATTATTGATTTATACTAGCATTGCTGTATTTGTAATTAATGGATTAATGTTAGACTATGTAGGATTTAATAAAGATAATGCCTTTCAATTATTCTTAGCATTAGTACTTGTATTTTTAGGTTATAAAGTTAAAAAGGAATAGAAATGATAGAAATAAAAAAACCAATAGAAATAGAAAAATTAAGAGTTGCAAATAAAATGGTTGCAAAAACGCTAGATTATTTGCAAACTATAATAAAACCAGGAATTTCTTTAAAAGAAATAGATAAAGCAGCTGAAAATTATATTTTAAGCCTTGGTGCAAAACCAGCATTTAAAGGTCTTTACGGCTTTCCAGGTGCAATTTGCGTAAGCCTTAACGAAACTTGCATTCATGGAATTCCTGATGATAGGATTTTAAAAGAAGGCGATATTGTAGGTTGCGATGTTGGAACTTTTATAGATGGATATTATGGCGATGCTGCTAGAACTTATGCGGTTGGAAAAATCTCAAAAAAAGATGAAGAATTAATCGCTTGCAGTAAAGATTGTTTATTAAATGCAATTAGCCAGATTAAAGAAGGTATGAGATTTAAAGAACTTAGTAAGATTTTAGAAGATTTTATTCGCTCTCGTGGTTTTGTTCCATTAGAAGGATTTTGCGGACATGGAATCGGTAGAAAACCACACGCTGAGCCTGAAATCCCAAATTATTTGCATCCAAACGATAGTATAAAAAATGGTCCAAAGATTAAAAACGGAATGGTGTTTTGCATAGAGCCTATGATTTGCCAAAAAGACGGAAGACCAAAAAATCTAAAAGGAATGTGGGAAACAGCCTCAATGGACGGCTTAAACACAGCTCATTACGAGCATTGCGTAGCTATTGTAAATGGAAGAGCTGAGATTTTATCAATTGATGAGTAATTTATGGATATAAAAACAATTAAGCCTAAATTAGATTTTAGTAATGTTTTATATTTTGTATTTATTGCTTTGATTATTGCAATAACACAAGGAGTTTTTAAAGCAGGCTTTATTTATTTAGGCATATTTTTCTTAATTTTACTCATAATATATATTTATGATATGCCTATAACTGAAGTTGTTTTATATGATGGTGGAATAGCAATAAGATTTATATTTTTTACAAAAAACATAAAATTAAGCGATATTAAAAGCTATAAAAGAAAAAGAAATTGCTTAAAAATTAAAGCTAATGGTAGATTTTATTCAAATATAAAATTAAAAAATTTTCATAAAAATAGCATTGATGAAATAATAAATCACTTAAATACTGCTAATTCTTAAAAGTTTTGGAATTTGAATTAGGATTTTTAATTTCCTAATTCAAATTCTTTATTCAACCGTTACACTTTTTGCTAGGTTTCTTGGCATATCAACATTTGCACCAACACGATTTGTGATTTCTAGTGCAAATAATTGCATAATTACCATCATTTCAAAAAACTCGCTTAGATAATGCTCTTGCTCGCTTGTTTTTATAAAATCATCTGCTTCAACAAACTCAATAGGAGAAATCGCTAAAATATTTGCATCTCTAGCACTTAATTCTAAAACATTTGAACGAGTTTTATCATAAAGAATATTTTTTGGCATAAATGCGATTGTGAATAATTCACTATCAGCAAGCGCAATAGGACCATGTTTCATCTCTCCAGCTGCATAGCCTTCTGCGTGCATATAGCTAATTTCTTTTAATTTTAGTGCAGCTTCAAGTGCAAGCGGATAGAATAAATCTCTACCTATAAAGAAAAAGCCGTGTCCGTGCAAATAGCGCTTGCTTAAACGTTTTAGCTTATCGTGGGTTTGTTTATTTACCTTTAAAACATTTGATAAATTTTTAATCGCTTCAAGTTCTTTTGCTATATTTAAATCTTTGTTTTTATTTAAATATAGTGCTAGTAGCCATAGGTTTAGCATTTGAGCGCAAAAGGCCTTTGTGCTTGCAACGCTTTTTTCAATTCCTGCACGAATTAAAATACAAAAATCAGCACTTCTTGCTATGCTTGAATTATCAACATTACATAAAGCTAAGGTCTTAAGCCCTGCATTTTTTGCTATTTTTAATGCTTCTAGCGTATCGGCTGTTTCGCCACTTTGTGAAATACAAACAAATAAAGCATTTTTATCTAAAAAGCCTTTTTTATATCTAAATTCACTAGCAATTTCTACACGGCATTCAATTAAAGCTTCTCTTTCATAATAATAACTCATAGCAAGTGCTGCATGATAGCTTGTGCCACAAGCACAAATTATGATTTTGCTAAATTCCTGATTCAAATTCTTTAGCTCATCAAAACTTACTTTATCGTTTGCAATTCTTCCTATTAATATGTTTTGCACGATTTGGCTTTGTTCGTAGATTTCTTTTTCCATAAAGGTATCAAAGCCATCTTTTAAAGCACTTTCTTTATCACAACTTAGTTCTTTAAACTCAACCGAGCCATTTAATAAATGTATGCCGTTTTTGTTTATATAACCAAAATCTCCATCATTTAAATACGCTACTTTTTTGCATACTCCAACCAAAGGAGCATCGCAAGATGCTAAATAAAACTCATCAGCTTTTTCGCCTAAACCTATTATTAAAGGAGCGTTTTTCTTTGCGAAAAATATAGTATTAGGAGCTTTTTTTGTAATTAATAAGATAGCAAAAGCACCATCAAGCTTTTTAACAACTTCGCTAAAGGCTTTTTGTGGCTCTAAATCTTTTGCATATTTTTCAAATAAATGCACGATAACTTCGGTATCGGTTTGTGAATTAAAATTAATATTTTTTAATTCTTCTTTTATTTCTTTGTAGTTTTCAATAATTCCGTTGTGGATTACACAAGAATATTCTCCATAATGTGGATGAGAGTTTATGTCATCAGGTTTTCCATGAGTTGCCCAACGAGTATGACCTATCGCAACACCTTCTTTATTAAAGCTTAAATCATTCATAAAATTAGCTAGATTTTCTAGTTTCCCTGCTTTTTTATAGAAGTTTAGCTCATTGTTTTCTAAAATCGCCATTCCAGCACTATCATATCCACGATATTCAAGTTCTTTTAAGCCTTTTAAAATAATTTCTTTTTTTTCTAATTGTCCTAAATAACCGACTATTCCGCACATTTTTTATCCTTTAAATATAAAAATTATGCTAATTTATAGTAAGTTGTTAAACAAAGATAAATATAATCGTTTTTCTTTTTTAAGGATGGTAAATGGATATTTTAGAAGCGTTAGAAGAAGGAAAAAGATTAAGCGAAGAAAATTGCTACAAATTATACGATTTAGATTTGCAAGTCTTAGGATTTTACGCTAATAAAAAGAGATTAAAACTTCACGGAAAAAAAGTTTATTTTAATTGTAATCGCCACATTAATCCTACAAATATGTGTGTTGATACTTGTGCCTTTTGTGCGTTTTCAGCTCATAGACACAATCCAAATCCATATCATCTAACCCACGAAGAAATCTTAAAAATAGTTGATGATACCGTTACTCGTGGAACGAAAGAAATCCATATAGTTTCAGCTCATAACAAAAAAGGTGGTTGGGAGTGGTATTTTGAAATTTTCAAAAAGATTAAAGATAAATACCCACACTTACACATCAAAGCCATGACAGCTGCGGAGATTAATTTCATTGCAAAAAGTTTTTTCAATGGTGATTTTAACGCAGTAATTGAGAAAATGTTAGAATTTGGAGTTGATTCTATGCCAGGTGGCGGTGCTGAAATTTTTGATGAGAAAGTTAGAAACGAGCTTTGTGCTAGCAAAGTAAGTTCGACAGATTGGCTTAAAATTCATGGGCTATGGCATCAAAAAGGAAAACAAAGTAATGCAACAATGCTTTTTGGACACATAGAAAGTCGTGAAAATAGAATTGACCATATGCTAAGATTAAGACATCAGCAAGATATTAGCAAAGGTTTTAATGCTTTTATTCCACTTGTTTGGCAAAAAGATAATTCATTTTTAAAAGACTTAAAGCCGTTAGGAAGTGTTGAGATATTAAAAACTATTGCAATAGCAAGATTAGTTTTAGACAATATCGCTCATATTAAGGCTTATTGGGCTACTTTAGGGCTAAATCTAGCAATGGTAGCACAAGAATACGGAGCAAACGACCTAGATGGCACAATTGAAAAAGAAAACATTCAAAGTGCTGGTGGTGCAAAAAGTGCGAATGGTATTACTCTGCAAGACTTCATAGATAATATCAAAACATCAAATTTAATTCCAATAGAAAGAGATAGTTTATACAATGAAATCAAGGAATATTGATTGAAAACAAAAGTTTTAAACATCAAAATCAATAACACCATTCAAAGGACTTATCTATGAGCTAACAATTCTTTTTACTTTTATTTATTTCAAATTTAGGTGCTTTATGCGAATTATTTTTTAATAAAGGAAAAAAATGGACTTTTTTAAGTTAAAAGAGAATAACACAAGTGTTAAAAACGAGTTTAATGGTGCGTTAGCAACATTTTTATCAATGCTCTATATCATTCCAACAAATGCTTTCATAGTAAGCAATACAGGACTTAGTGTAGAAGCTTTAATGCTAGCAACGGCTTTGGTTACAATAATTGCAACAGCTTTTACAGGACTTTTTGCAAATACACCAATTGCAATGAGTACAGGTATGGGGCTTAATGTATTTTTTACATTTTCAATGTGTAAAGGGCAAGGAATTCCTGTAGAAACTGCCTTGGGGGCTGTTTTTATAAGTGGTTTTATATTTTTAGTATTATCGTTTACAAATTTTCGTATTTTTATTCTAAAGAGTATTCCTGAAGACTTTCGCCGTGCTATTAGTGCTGGTATCGGATGTTTTCTTGCTTTTATGGGAATGAATCAAGCTCATATTGTTGCAGCTGATCCTGTAACACTTCTAAAAATAGGTAATTTTGCTGACCCTAATGTGCTGTTTTGTTTATTTGTTTTATTTTTAATTGTTTGTTTTTGGGCGTGGAAAATTAAAGCAGGTTTTATTTTAGCAGTTTTAATAGGAAGTATTATTGCATGGACTTTTGGCATAGGTGGAGCAAAGTTACCAAGTGAATTTGTAGCAATTCCAAACTTTAGTGAAAAAGATGGGCTTATGAGTATCTTTGCAAAACTTGATATTTTAAGTGCTTTAAGTTTATCGGTTTTACCTGCTGTTATGACACTTTTTGTAACTCAATTATTTGATAGCATAGGAACAATTACAGGTGCAGGAATTAGGGGCGGAATATTTGAAAACAAAAAAAGAGCAGATGGAAGCTTTGATGATAGTGGGGACAAAAAATTAGGAAAAACAATGATAGCAGATGCTGCAGGAACTTGCATAGGTGCTGTTATAGGAACTTCTACTGCTACGGCTTTCGTTGAGAGTAGTGCGGGTGTAGAAAGTGGTGCTAGAACTGGACTTAGTAATATTTTCTTGGCTTTAATGTTTTGTTTATGTATATTTTTCTTACCATTCTTTCAAGCAATTCCTGTAAATGCAATTTATCCTATTTTAATAATGGTTGGGATTTTAATGTTTATGGAAGTTAGTCGCATTGATTTTAAAGACCCTGCTAATAGCGTTGCAACTTTCTTTACTGTTATTATGATGCCATTTACTTATTCTATTACAACAGGTATTGCGTTTGGCTTTATTTCTTATGTTTTAGTTAGATTATTAAGAAAAGAATTTAATAAGCTAAGTGCTGGTATAATCGTAATCACAATTATTTGTATGGCAGTATTCTTGCTACAATTTATGAAATTTAATTAAAAGGTAAAATTATGTATAAATATACTTATGATGAATTTAAAAATGACTTTGAGCCATTTGCAAAACGCATTAAAGATGAGTTTAATCCAGATGCTTTTGTAGGAGTTGCTCGTGGTGGCTTAACGCTTACTCATGCACTTTCAACTGCGTTAAAGAGTAGAAATGCTTTTGTATTAAATAGCATTCATTATGATGGACAAAAAAAGCTTGATACAATAGAAATTACAAATATTCCTGATTTAAGTAAAGCTAAAAAAGTTTTATTAATTGATGATATTGTAGATAGTGGCGAAAGTCTTGACGCTATTAAGAAAAAATTATTAGAAATGTATCCGCATTTAGAAATAAAACTTGCGGTTATTTTTTATAAACCAAGTGCGATAATTAAGCCTGAGTTTTGCGTTAAAGAAGCTAAAGAATGGATTAATTTCTTCTGGGATTTTGAAGCGTGATTTATGAAAATAATTTTTGCTATATAAAAAGCCATGAGAGTAATATTCCATGGCTAGAAATACATGCAAAAGATGAATATAAAGAATTAAGCAATGATTATGAAACAAGTTTAAAAATATTTAAACTCGCTATGTTTATAGAGCAAATTATGATTGAGTTTTATAATCCTACTAAGATTAATCACGCATCATTTGCAAACTATCTACCTAAAGCTCACTGGCATGTAATGGCTAGGTTTAGCGATGATGGATTTTATCCTGAATGTATGTGGGGCAAACAACAAAACGAGCTTAAAAATTATAGAACTAATTTTGATGAATTTTGTAGTATTTTAGCTCAAAAATTATCGGAATTTAAATTAGGAATTTAATTCCTAATTCAAATTCTTTTTTATCTTTTTTAATTCCTTTAGCCTTATTTTATTATCTTGACTTATTTTCATGCTATATCCTACTTTTTGATTCATTAGAGTTAAAGTAGCTTTATCTGGTATATTTTCTTTCAAAACTTCAAAGCTTGTCTCAAAGTTTTCACCTAAGCATTCAGTTATATACCAAGCTTTTGCAATATTTATATAATACTCATTGCTTTTAAGATTGATTATTTTCTTAAGCATTTCGTAATCATCATAAAAATACCTAATACAGCAAATTATTGCAAATCTTACCTTATAAATATGATTTGAATTAAGCCATATTTCTATACACTTTTTTATTTTTTCTATATTATCAACAAAAGCATTAGGCTTAATGCTATCGCAATTACTCCAATTATCTATAATATTTAGTAATTTATCTAAGTAATTAACAATCATTTCAAAATCATCAATCATATTTAAAACATAGATATATAATTGAATTTCTTCAAAGCTCTTAAAGTCAAAATTATCAAGAATTTCTTTTTCTTTTCCTGCTTTTATTATGTTTTTAGCAATTTTTTTAAGTTTATTATTTTTTACTCCATATATTTTATATTTCGTAAAAATTGATTTTTCACAATAATCTTTATATATTTTATCAGTATTATTTATTAAAAACTCTTCTATATTCATTATTTAAACCTCCAAATGGCATTAATTATATTACTATAATTACTTTTACTAAGTATTAACTAAGCTCTTTTAAAATCTACGCAACTTAGACTAGTTTTTTACTCCTTAAGAGTTTTATAAAATCCCTTGAAAAATCAAGGGATTTTCTCCTTTTAAAGATAATTCAAATTACATTTTTTAAAAAATTTATTTAACTTTAAGCTTAATTTTCAAATTTTATGCTACTATTCATTCACATTTTTACAAAAAAGGAGAAAAAATGAAATTAGTTAAATTAAGTTTAGCAGCAGTTGTTGCTGCAGGTTCGTTCTCATTTGCGAACGCAGTTGCTTTAGATGAAGCTATCCAAAACGTAGATCTATCAGGAATGTTAAGATACAGATATAATACAAATAGCGAAAAATTAAAAGCTAATGGTGTTACAACAAAGAAAGATTTATCAGATAGCAATGGACATAACTATAAAGCACAATTAAAATTTGGTGCTGATATTGCTGACAACTTCAAGGCTACAGCATTATTCCAATATTCAAATACAGATGGTTCATATGGAACAGGTGCTCATTTAAATACTAAAGAAACATTTACAGTAAGAGATGCTTACTTAACTTATACAAACTTTGATACTTCATTCATGTTCGGTAGAATGGAAATCGGTTCAATTTGGACAGATGACATGCTAGGAACAGGATTAAAAGTAGTAAACAACAGCATTGAAAACGTAACTTTAGCAGCTTATGCTTTTGATAACTACAATAAAGATGGTGAATTTTTCTTAGCACCATTAAATAAACATACAGCAAAAAATCTATATGGTATTGCAGCTATAGCTAATTTTGACCCAGTAGCAGCTCAACTATGGGTTTCAAATTTAGCTAGTTGGGGTACATTCTATGCAGTAGATTTTAATGTTGCTTTAGGTGACAAAGACGATTTCGCATACAATATTCATGCTCAATATGCAGGTAATAGCCTTAAGAAAGATAGAAAAGAAGCTTACGGTGCAACAAACGGTAATTTCTATGCTATCGAAGCTGGTTTTGATGCATTCGGTTTAGACTTTAATGTTGGTTATGCTGGTTATGGTAAAAAAGATAAGTTTACTCTTAACTCAGTAGAAGATGAAGGTCAATTAATCAACTATGGCGAATTTGCTATGAAACATTACAATGGTGGTAAAGGTAAGAAAGATTTCGTTTTCGGAACTATCGGTTACACATTTGAAGATGTAAGATTTGCAGTAGATATCATCAATGGAACAAACAAAGTTGGTGCAGATAAAGAAAAATTATTTGAAGTTAAACCACAATTATCATATAAATACAGCGACAAGTTAAAATTCTCAACTTTCTATGCTTATGGTCAAACAAAAGATGCTATTATTGATGAAGCAGGCAAAGCTACAAAAGTAGATAAAAAGAAAGAGAATTTAATTAGATTCGAAGCTAAATATACATTTTAATTAATTGCTAGGCTTAAAGCCTAGCTTTTTAAAGATTTAATTATGAAAAAGATTTTATTTTTATTACCACTTACTTTATCACTAAATGCCAAACTAAACACTGATTTTTTATTAAATTACACTTTTGACAATACTGATTCAAAATTAGGTAAAGAGCTTTTTATAAATACTTATAAATGTAATGTTTGCCATGGTGATTTAGGTGAAAAATCAAGTGGAACTTTTAGTGCTTTAACGTCTTTCTCTGCATCAACGCTAAAATCAATGTTAAAGTCATATAAAAATGATAGAGATTTTGGAGGCAAGACAAGATTTGCTATGCAAAGATATGCGAAAAAACTTTCAGATAAAGATATGGATAATATTATTTCTTATATTAAAGGTGAAAATAATTTAGAATTACCAAATTCTAAAAATGCAGAACCTAGCAAAAAAACTCAAGATAATTTATATTTAGAATAAATCTAAAATTTTAGATATTTAATATTTTCAAATTCCTATTTCAAATTCCAATATAATTTTCACAATTAAAATAGTATTGTCAATTTAATATTATATTTAATTTTTATCTTGACTTTAATGAAAGATAATTTTGCTAAAAAATAATTTATTTATAATATTTGATTTTTCATAATTATTTATATTATAAACTTCACATATAAATTCCTACTAGCCATAAACTCCACTAAACCCTTATTTCCCAAGTATTTTCAACAATCAATTACCACTAGTCCATTTCAAATAAGCTAAAAACTTTTTCACAATTTTTTAAATATTTTT
>NZ_JACGBH010000007.1:0-104632 GCF_020138295.1 Campylobacter sp. Cr9
CAGTTGATTTAAAATAAAAATAATTTTGATAATTAATATATTATTAATTATAAGTAGTTAAATTTTCTTTTTTTAAAACAAGGAAAGAATATGAAAAAATTATTATTAACTTTTAGCATAGTGGCTAGTTTGTTTGCAAATAACGACCTTAGATTTAATCAAAAATATTCTATAAAAACCATAGAATTTGAAGGTAAAATCTATAAAATTAGAGCTTATGAAAACATACCTTATGTTAAAAATATCATAGATAAGGATTATCAAAGTTTTAATTTTTATATACTTGATGAAAATGATGATAAAAAGCTTCAAAAGGCACCGATATTTTTACCAAATTTTATAGGTGGATACAGAAGTGCAAAAATTACTTATATTGATGATAAAAGTCCATTTACACAAGCAAGTTTAAAAGCTCTTAGCAATGGCTATGCTGTAATTTTAGCAGGTTTTAGGGGTGCTAATAATATTAAAGATGGTGAGTATTTTGGCAAAGCACCTGCTTCTATTGTGGATTTAAAGGCACTTGTTAGGTATTTGCATTTTAATGATGATTTGATGCTAGGTGATGCAAATAAAATCATATCAAATGGCACAAGCGCTGGTGGTGCTATGAGTTTGCTTTTAGGGCTTTCTCAAAATACCAATGACTATGATGAGTATTTAGAAAAACTAGGAGCTGCAAAAGCAGATGATAGCATATATGCAATTAGTTCTTATTGCCCAATCACAAACCTTGAAAATGCTGATATGGCTTACGAATGGCAATTTAATGATAATTATGATTACAAAACTTTAAAATTTAGCGATATGGTTGATTTTAGAAAAAAACGAGAATTTGTAACAGGAAAATTAAATGAAGAACAAATTAGAGAATCTAAAAAATTAGCTAAAGATTTTGTAGCTTATCTAAATTCATTAAACCTTGTTTATAAAGGTAAAAAATTAAACTTAAACGATGATTTAAACGGGAGTTTTAAAGACTATTTAACCGAGATTTTAGGGGCTGATTTAAATATCACAAGAAGTAAAATCACCCTAGCATTTGATAAAGCTGATTTAAGTAGTGCGGAAAATGAGCTTTTTGGAGACAATACAACAAAAGCAAATCATTTTAGTCAAAATTATGAGAGCAAAACTGATAAAAAACTTGTTGATTTAATGAATATTATGAACTACTTAAATAATGATAAAGCAGCTAAATTTATTAGAATTAGAGTTGGTAAATTAGATAGCGATACTTCTTTTGCTATTAGTGCAATTGTTGCTTTAAAACTTATGGAAAATGGCTTTAATGTGGATTATAAGTTAGTTGATGGGGTAGGGCATAAAGGTGATTATGATTTAGATGAACTTTTTGCTTGGATTGATGAAGTAGTGCAAGAAAATAATTAAAATATAGGACAATATATTTATCCTATATTTTATTGATTATTTCAATTTCGCTTTGTTTAAAGTCTAGTTTTTGACTTTTATTATCGTTTAAATCCATTTCTATATACACTGTATCACTTAAACTTGATAATATCAAAACATCTTTTAAAACATAATTTCCATCAATTAATTTGCAAATATTTCTCTCACCTTTTAGCTCATCACAAAGTCTAATATCAAGCTTTTTATAATTTACAAAATAACTCATATAAAGACTATTTTTACTAATCACCATATCAGTTCTAAAGCCACCTATATTTGCTAATTTCACCACTTTTATATCAAGGCTAAAAAAATACCAAATAGAGCAAATTATCCAAATAATTTTGATAAGCAAACTAAATCTTTTGAAAAGATATGCAAACACACAAAGAACTATAAAAATACCCATCATAATATTTAAACAACTATTTAGAGTAGGTAGGGAAATATTATCGTAATTTGTCGTTTGATAGACTTGAACAAGGCTTAAAAATACTAATTCAACCACTATAATAACGGCAATTGCAATTATCAAAAATACTTTTTCATATAAAAAATTAATTATTTTTGAAGTTAAATCATTAGCTTTTTTTGTTTTTGTTTTACATGCAAGTAAAACTACAAATTCTATCATAATATAAGGAATTATTCCTATAAAAATAGAATATATAAAACATACATAACCAAAAGTAAGAAGTAAATTAAAATCAAACCTAGGCAAATAACCAACTTCAAATAAATAATATTTAGTATAAGCAATAACAGAAACTAAGGTAATCAAAACTAGCGAAAATCTCATAGTTTTTGTAAATAAATTAGCAATTTTTAAAAGCTTAGAATAGTTTATTAAAAACCTTTTCATCTGCAAAGAATAATTTTCTAAACTATTTCTAGTCTTTCTTATAAAACAAATTTTTATTTTTCTAATAAAAGACATTTTAACTACTTTTTTATAATTTAGCAAAAAAGTCGTTTATTTTTTAGGAATTTGAATTAGGAATTTAAATATTTTTATATAATCAAAAAAACTTATAAGGACAAACTATGAACTCAAGCTTATTTTTAATGGGTAGGATAAAAGAACTTGCAAATGAAATGATTTTAAACGAGCTTAACAAAAGAGCCGAGTTTGATTTGTCATTTTCGCATGCAGATATTTTAAATATGCTTTTTGATGAAAATGAGTATTGTATGGTTCAAATCGCTCAAAAAATCCATAGAAGCAAAGCTACTGTAAGCTCATTAATTGATAAATTAGAGCTAAATGGTTATGTTATGAAAAGACAAAGTGAAGAAGATAGTAGAATGTATTTAATTAAAGCTACCAAAAAAGCTTTGGATTTAAGAGTAGTTTTTGAAGAAGTTTCTAATATAGTTTTTTCTAAATTATTAAAAGATTTTTCAAAAGCCGAAGCTTTATTAATAGAAGAATTATTAGAAAAAATGCTAAAAAATATAAAAGATTAACTTTTTAATATAAAATAGTTCGTTATCAAACTAAAAGGAGATAAAATGAACAAAAATTTTAGCATTGAGAGTTTAGGTGAGTTTTCAAGTATTAGTAGAGTTGATTTAAAAGATAAGCTTGATTTTACTTCTTGTGAGATAAGTATTAATACACTTTTGGCAAATACAAATGTGCCTTTTATACATTATCATAAAAACAATGAAGAAATATATATTATCTTAAATGGAAATGGGGAAATAAAGTTAGATAATGAACTAATTTTAATTAAAAAAGGCGATATAATTAGAGTTGCTCCTAGCGTTAGAAGACAGATTTTTGCTAAAAGTGATTTAAATTATATCTGTATTCAAGCTAAGGAAAATTCTTTAACTCAATATACATTTACAGATGGTGTGATTGAATAAAATTAAAAGTTTTTATATATAGCTTTAAAATGTCTATATATTAAAATTTAGTATTTTTAAATACCTAAATATTACAAAGATTTAGCACGGAATAAATATTCCGTGTATTTTTAAGAATTTACGATTTCATTTAGAATGTGATTTTCATATTCTTTTAGATATTTTTGCGTATCATCACCCTTATGAACATCATAACAAGCAAAGGTTTTAAGCGCACTCATTCCGGCTGATTGGTTTGCTTTATGAAGACTTACGCTTAGCCCATCAACCCCAACATCACTAAAAAATTGCCCTTCTTCAAAAAATGCAACTTTAGGAGCGTTAAAAGTCCAAGAAATCATATATTTTTTACCTTGGCTAAGCCCACCTGAGCCGTATTTTTTGCTAGGGTCGCTTCTACTTCTGCCATCATTTTCCCAAAGTTTTCCTTTACCAGCTGTATAAACTTTGGCTAGATATTCCCAAAAAACCCAAGGTGCATTCATATAAAAGCAAGGAATTTGATAGATTATGATATCAGCTTTTAAAAACTTTTCTACCTCTGTTGCTTCATCATAGCCTTGATTTATAGTGGTTTGCTCTACATTAAAGCCGTTTTTGCTTAAAGTCTTAAAAGCAACTTCTTGCAAGCTAGCGTTTAGCTCGCCTTTTGAGAAAAGATAAGGCATAGAACCATTAATCAGTAAAACATTTTTCATAAAACCTCCTTAATTTATGGTAAAGTCATTATAATTAATGGGAGTTTTTTGTCAATACGAACAAAAAGGAGAGTGTATGCAAAATCATTTAGAAAATTGTGGGCTAAAACACGCCCTAAAACAGATTTTTGGCAAATATAAAATTGAGATTATGTATAATCTTTTGCATAGCGAAGTCTTAAGATACAACGAGCTTAAAAGAGCCGTTGGAGATGTTTCTTTTAAAAGCCTTACAAGAGCTTTAAAAGAGCTTGAAAATGATGGTCTAATAATTCGCACAGAATATCCAGTAATCCCACCAAAAGTAGAATATAAACTAAGCGAAAAGGGACAAACTTTAGTTCCAATTATGAAAATGCTTTGCAAATGGGGGATTGAAAACAAATAATTCTTATTTCAAATTCTAATGATTTTATGGTATTAAAATCTAATTTAATAATTAGAAAAACAAACTTAAAGCACAATAAATAAGCATTAAAGCTAGAATAATATTTGTAATTTTTGCATATTTTACGAATAAAACACTAAAAATACTACCAAAGCCAGCCCAAAGAAATGTAAAAATACTTCCTATAAAGGCTAGTAAGAATGCAAAAAGTATTAACATAAAGAAATCATTTTGATAAAAAGGCATTATGAAAGTTTGCATTGACACTATGCAATAAATATAAATTTTTGGATTTATAAATTGCAATAATGCACCTTGAATAAAGCTATTTGTAGGCTTTACATTATCATTTAATGTGCTTTTTATAATCTTAAAGGCTAAATAAGTTAAATAAATAGCTCCGATTATTTGCATATAAAATTGAAGCATAGGAATATATACTGATAATAAATTGCAAAAAATAGTGCAAATTAACATTACAACGCTAAAGCCTACAAAAACTCCGAAATTAAAAGGCAAACTCTTTTTAAATCCGAAATTTTTCGCATTTATCATTGATAAGATATTGTTTGCCCCTGGTGTAATAGACATAATCACAGCATAAGATAAAAAACTAAACCAACTAAACATATTAATCCTTTGATATTAAAACTAATTTATATATTTTTCACTATTTCAAATTCTAAAAAAAATTAGAATTTGAAATAGGAATTTGCTTTAGCTAGTTTTTGCTAATTCTTTGATTTTTTCTATTGTTTCGTAATTTACGCCAAATCTTCTTGAATATTTACTAACACAAGAATCAACTAAAAATTCTAAAACAATCTCACGAGCAACTTCTTTAGAACATAAATTATCTTTAATTAGCCTTGTTATTTCTTCTAAAATTTCTGCTTTTATGTTTAATAAATCAATCTTTATAAACTCACCTTCAAATGCTTTTGGACTTTGGGTAAAATCTTCTTTGTTTTCTTTATTATAAACTCTTCTAGCTTTTGCCACTCTTTTCTCAATTACCGAATATCCTAAGGCATTCTTACCATTACTAGGCTCTTTTATAAGCTCAGGAGTAATTAAGAAAAAGTCATCCAAAAACGCTCCCGTTCCATTATCATCAACCCTAAGGCTTAAATCAAAACCATATAATTTTTCTTCTTTTTCTTGATTTAAAAACTCTTTTTCAAGCTTTTTATAAACATCATCGTTAAAGCATAAAATATCAAATTCTCCAACTTCATCAACAACTTTAATCTTAGCAAATGCCTTATTTTTCTTGCTGATTTTAAATTCTGCATCAATTACAACACCCAAGCTAAAGGCATTATAATCTCCATACTCGCTTTGAGCGAATTCGCTATGCTTTAAATAGTCTATTTTTTCAACTAAATGAGAAAATCTTTTTATATCGCCTTTGATTTTTTTGCCACCTTTTTTGACAAAAACTTCAAAACCTAAGGCGTTTTTATCAAACTCATTTACGCCTATATCTTGAGCATCAACTTCAACTAAACTATTTAAAAATAAAGTATTTTTGCCATTTTCACGCTTATTGTTTAGTAAAAATCCATAAAGAGATTTTTTGGTTTTTGTATCCGAAGAAGCAAGGTTCATAGCTTTATATTTTGACGCTAAAATTTCTATTAAATCAGGGTTAAAGCATAAAATATTAAAGTTTGAATAATAATCAAGCGCTTTAATATTTGCATAACTTTTACCGCTTTTACTTTGTTTAAAATCAACTTCTTCAATAATACCTAAGCAAAATGCTTGATAATCACCATCATCTAAGTTTTCAAAATCAGAGCTTTTATAATGATCTATTGATTTAATTTCTTTTTTAAACTCATCTAGTGGGTGAGTTCCTAAATAAATGCCTAAATATTCTTTATCAAATTCTGCAAGTTCGGCAACGCTAAATTCTTCTTGATTTGTAATATCAATACTACTATGATATTCGGTTTCAAACTGAGAAAACAAGCTTTCTTGTAATCTTTTATCATGCTCTTTTTTTGCTTTAAATTCATTAATAATATAATCAATTGCAGCTAAAGAGCTTTTTCTATTAATTCCTATGCATTCAAAGCAACCCGTTTTAGCTAAAGCTTCTATGCCTTTTTTATTCATATAAGCAGCATCAGCTCTTGCAATAAAGTCTTTTATATCGGTAAATGGCTTATCTCCTCTAGCTTTAGTAAGACCTTCAGCGCTTGGAATTCCAAAGCTTTTAATTGAGCCTAGTCCATAAACAATAGCAGCTTTTCCATCTTTATCAATAACGTTGAATTCTCTTGTGCCATCATTGATATTTGGTGGTAAGAGCTCTATTCCTAATCTATCAAGCTCATCTTTGTATTTTTCAATTTTTTCAACCTTACCTTCTTCGCTAGTTAGTAATGCTGCCATAAATTCCGTTTCATAATATTTTTTAAGATAAGCAGTCTGAAATGCTACTAGAGCATAAGCAGCCGAGTGAGATTTATTAAAGCCGTATTCAGCAAACTTTAAGATAAGCTCCCATAAATCATCAGCCTTTTTCTCATCAAAGCCTTGTTTTATAGCTCCATCTAAATACTCGCCTTTTAGCTTAATCATTTCTTCAAGCTTTTTCTTACCCATTGCACGGCGAACTAAATCAGCTCCACCTAGGCTAAATCCACCGATGGTTTGAACGACTTGCATAACTTGCTCTTGGTATACAATAACCCCATAAGTTGGCTCTAAAATAGGCTTTAATTCAGGGAAAGCATATACAGCAGGTTTTCTTCCATGCTTAATGTCAATAAAATCATCAACCATTCCACTATCAAGTGGTCCTGGGCGATAAAGTGCAAGAACCGCAATCAAATCCTCAAAGCAAGTTGGCTTAAGTCTAGCATTTAAATCTTGCATTCCTGAGCTTTCTATTTGAAAAATCCCAAGAGTGTTACCTGTTTGAATTAAATCATAAACGCCTTTATCATTTACATCAATTTTGTTCCAGTCTATATCTATATTATGGCGTTTTTTAATAAGTTTTATAGCATTATCAATAACGGTTAAAGTTTTAAGTCCTAAGAAGTCAAACTTAATCAAATCAACATCTTCAAGATAATCTTTCATATATTGAGTTACTAACGCATCTGATTTTGGCTGTTTAAATAATGGAGTTTTTTTCCATAATTCTTCGTTTGAAATAACAACGCCAGCAGCATGCATTCCGGCGTTTCTATTAAGTCCTTCAAGGGCTAATGAATATTCCCAAACCCTTGTTCCTATTTTACTTTTGCCCCTTACATCATCAGGATGACAAACTATATTTTTATATTCAGCGCGATTGTCTAAATCTTCAATGAAAGCTTTAATATCAGGGTTTTTTTCGTAAGCATCTTTTAAAGTGATTTTTAATTCTTCAGGCACTAATTTTGCTAAAGTATCAGCATCTTTTATGCGTAAATCACAAACCCTTGCAACATCACGAATAACACCTTTTGCAAGTAATTTACCAAAAGTAATTACTTGGGCTACGTTATAACGACCATATTTTTGCACAACATAATCAATTACTTCTTCACGCCTATTTTGACAAAAATCCACGTCAATATCAGGCATAGAAACACGCTCAGGATTTAAAAAACGCTCAAAAAGTAGGTTATAAGGAAGTGGGTCTAAATCAGTTATTTCTAGACAAAATGATACTAATGAACCTGCAGCAGAACCCCTACCAGGTCCAACAGGAATATCCATATCTTTAGCAGCTTTAATAAAATCATGAACGATTAGCATATAACCACTAAAACGCATATTTTTAATAATATTTATCTCAGTTCTTAAACGCTCTTTATAGGTTTCGTGTTTGCTCTCATCAATATAAACCAAACGCTTAGCAAGTCCGTCCCAGCAAAGCTTTTCAAACAATACATCATCATTATCAAAACTAAAAATATCTTTACTAGGAAGCTCTAAGCCGATTTTTTCGGCGTATTCAAGGGCGAATTTAAAGTTCGGCGGAGTAGGGTTTCCTAAGTTTAATTCTAAATTACATTTATCAACTATTTCTTGAGTATTTTGCACAACTTCAGGCACATCAAGGAATAATTCATACATTTCTTCAGGGCTTTTTACATAAATTTCACTCATTGTATGTCTTAAGCCTGTGTTTTTCTTAGCATCTTCGCTTTCAGGATCAACCCCAACAATATCTCCTGTGCTAATTGCCATGAAAATATTTTGAGCTTGAGCTCTATCTTTATATGTATAATGCGAATCGTTTGTAGCAATTACTTTTATACCTAATTCTCTTCCTAATTTAAGTATATTTGTGTCTATATTATATTGAGAATTAATCCCCATTCTCATAATTTCAAGATAAAAATCATCTCCAAAAACTTCTTTATACCAAAGTGCAGCAGCCTTAGCTCCTTCGTAGCCTTTAGCTCCCATGTCGGCGTTTGTTTTTCCATTACGGCGAACTTCTTTATCATTTAAGTGCCAGTTAATCTCACCAGCAAGACATGCAGAACTACAAATAATGCCTTCGCTATGCTCTTTTAATAATTTTTTATTAATTCTAGGGCGATAATAAAAACCATCTATATGAGCTCTTGAAGTAAGATACATAAGGTTTTCATAGCCTTTTTGATTTTTGGCAAATAAACATATATGCCAGCGATGATTTGTTGAAGTGCTGCTTATATCATCTTCTTCGTGTAAGTAGCCTTCAAATCCTATAATAGGCTTAATGCCGTGCTTTTTCATACTTTTATAAAAGTGAATAGCCCCAAACATTACTCCATGATCGGTGATTGCACAAGCTTTAAAATTTAGCTCTTTTAGTCTTTTTGCTAATTCATCAATTTTGTTTGCACCATCTAAAAGTGAATATTCCGTATGTAAATGTAAATGTGTAAAATCCATATATTATCCTTTAGGGCTATTTTAGTCGTTTTATCTAAAGACTTCTTAAACGCAAATTCCTAATTCAAATTCTTTGAAATTTTTGTGGAATTTGAATTAGGAAAATAATTTTAATTATTAAATGAGTTTTTTAAAATATCTAGCATTTTTGCTTGATATTTTTTGATTTGCTTTTCTTCCCATTCATCATTATTTTTATATACTTCTAAAAGCTTTAAGCTAATTACCAAACCATTATTTAAAAAATCTTCAAATATTAACTTTTTCTTATAAAAAGGCTTATCGCTAAAGCTTGAGTTTTCGCTATCGTTGATTAGTGCTAGATTGCCTAAATCGTCTATTTTACCTTTGCTTTGCGGATATATATGCTCAACTGAATTAATATCTCTAAAACGATAATTTGCAATGTTATTTTTATAGTTGTTTTTAAAACCATCATTATGCATTAGATAGTATTCATAGCGTTGTAACCAATAAACAATATTTGGATGATTATAATTTAAATCATTAAGATTGTCATTTTTTGCTAGATTATCATCTAGTTTTTTTAACTCTTTAAATAAATCTTCATCGCTATCACAAGTTAGCAAAGTTTCCAAATATTCACTAGGATTTCTAGCTACTCTTAGATAATTTAAAAATAATTCAAGCTTAACATCCTTTAAATCTCCTAAAAGCATAAAATCTTCATCAACTCTTCTAACACTTCTTCTATCAAAAATAATTCTATATTCTTTTAAAGCATTTATTATTTTTATGGCGTTTTCTTTTGTTTGCTCTATTTTTTCCCAAGTGCTTTCTATGAGATTTGTTTTATCAATTTTAATTGTATCGCCAAATAAAATCCTAAAAACATGCAAAACAAAGGTTGAATAATCAATAATGCTTTTATATTCTTTAAAATTAGATATTAAAATCTTACTTATGCTAAGAGCTTCGTATTTAGTATCAAAATCTGCAATTTTATTTATCTGCATACATTCATTTAAAATATTTGAATATTTAAAATATTTTTCATCATCTCTTACAAGCTTAAGTAAAAATGATTTTAAAATATCGCTTTCATTAAGAGCTTGTGAATTGCTATTTATATTTATAAAATAATTGCCACAATTAATACCATCTAAAATCACAAGATTTATTCTGATATTTTTAAAAAGTTTTTCGTTTAATTTTGACTTATCATTATCTTTAAAATACTCTTTAAAAGTCTTAAAGGCATTGTCTATGTTCTCTCCTAAATTATGAAAATCATAATCCCAAATAGCATCTACTATATCTTCTCTTAAAGGCATTTTGAATCTACATTCATTTTCTAAATACGCAAAATTAAAAGCATTTGCAAATTCTCCTTCAGCTTTCATCATTTTGTTATTTTCATAGCACATATAAGCACATAAGAAAAATATCGTGCTAAGTCTTTGTTGTCCATCAATTATCACTAATTCATCATCTTTAAGGCTTGCTGTAATCGTGCCTATGAAATACTCTTCATTTGCGTTTAAAATATCATCTAAAAGTGTTCTTATTTGCCATGTATCCCACTCGTATAGCCTTTGATAAATAGGTATTACAATGCTTTTATTAATTTTATTTAGACTTATTATTTCACTTTGCATTACTTGCTCCTAAAATATTGTATTTTTTAAACTCATCTTCTAAAAATTCAAGCCTTTGAAATGAACTAATTTGATATTCTTCTAATCTTATTAAATTATCTAATCTTCTTATAAAATCATTTTCACAATTTGAGTTTATGACCATTTTAGTAATTCTTCTAAGGTCTGCAACAAGCGAAATATAATCAGTCCTTCCACCTATAATAACCTTATAATACATTATCCTTACAATCATTCTTACCACCCTATCAAAATCTCCATCAAGAAATTTATCAAGATATACAATAAGTGCAAATTGTGTGTATATATAAGAATAATCATAATATTTGCTTTTTGGATAATTACTTTTAACAAGTTTATTCAAAAAGCTGCTTTTAGCTATCACATCTTTATTTTCATAATGTTTTTTAACCCAAGAAAAAAAGCTAATTCCATTAGCAAAACTTGCATTTATATTGTTTAGATTTAAACCTGTGCTAAAAGGTGTAATTTTGCAATATTCATCAATAATATCAATAGCCCAAGAATAATAATAAAAATCAAATTTATGCTCATCATCAAATTTTCTAATCATTGCTAAATTTTCTAAGAAAAATTGAAAATAGTTTTTAACCACTTCGTTACTTTCATATATTTTATTGCTTTTACCATCTTCAATAAATTCATTATATTTTTTCACATAGTAATTAATCAAATCACTTTGAGAATTTATAACCCAAAAAGCCTTGATTAGGTCGTAATTTTCTAGCTTTTTGCCCTTAGTATTGATATTATCAAAAAATAAAAACTCATTTTTAGCATCAATCGTGCTAATACAAATAAAATTAATCTTTTCTAACTTTTCGTAAAAATTTGTTTTATTTTTTAAATATTCTTTTAAAAAATCGTAATTTTTCTTTATATTTATATGCGATATTTGATGATAATATTTAGCGTTTTTTAAAAAATTCTCATTATCTTTATCCAAAGCCATCAAAATAAGTTTTATAGTAGTTAGCCTTTGTTGTCCGTCTATTATTTCATAAATTGGTTTATTATCTTCTGTTACTTTGTTAGTTTTGTATAAAACGATAGAGCCGAGTAGTGTTTTATTTTCACTACTTTCAATATCCTTTAAAAGCGTTTTTATATGATTTTCATTCCACACATAAGGGCGTTGATATTCTGGTATAATTAAGTTTTTGCCTAAAATTCTTTCAAAATTAATAATTTTTGAATTTATACTCATTTTCTCTCCTTAGCTTAAAAAGTATTTTATAAATATTTTAAATAAAACTTAGGCAAAGTTTTTAAACTAGGGCATTCATCAAACATATCACTTAATTGAAAAAATTTTCTATCTTACTAGTATCAAATTCAAGCTTTTGATTAAAACTTTTACAATAATAAAACATATTTTCCATATTTTCTACATTTTTTGTATCAAATTCTATCTTTTGATTAAAATTGAAACAATTTCTAAACATATCACTCATATCTTTTACATTAGAAGTATCAAATTCAAGCTTTTGATTAAAAATTTCACACGAAGAAAACATAACACTCATGTCTTCTACATTGCTTGTGTTAAGCTTAAGTAATTGATTAAAATTTGAGCAACCTGCAAACATAGCTCTCATATCTTTTACATTAGAAGTATCAAATTCAAGTTTTTGATTAAAATCACATATAAAAAACATAAATTTCATATCCTTTACATTACTTGTATTAAATGAAAGTTTATTGTTAAAATTACTATCTGCAAACATAAAACTCATATCAACTACATTAGAAGTATCAAAACTAAGCTCTTCATTAAAATAATAACAATGAGCAAACATCCCACTCATATTAAGCACTTTGCTAGTGTCCCACTCGTTAATCCCACTAAAATCACTTCGCTTACAATTATAAAAAAGCCAACTCATATCGGTAATTAAACTTGTATCAATATCACCTAGATAAATGCTCTCATCATTTACTAGCTCTTTTAATTCTTCTTTTGTAGTTGGTTTTAGATTGTTTTTATTCGAAATTTTGCTTTTAATTAAAGGCTTTGTAGGGCTTAAGACAAATATTTTAAACTCATCTTCTATGTTTTGGTCAAAAAACACTACACCTTCTTCTAGTCTATTGTATATATTATTCATCGTTTCAACATATTCATAAAAGTTGCAGTCTTGCGGTAAATTTGTATATATAATACAACCATTTTCTACATTTATTGCATCGTAATTATCATATGCTTTCAATACTCCGCATTTAATATTTTCTAACATTTGAGAAAGATTAAAAAAGGTATAATCGTGAATACCAAAGCCTTTGACATCTTTTAATAATATATTGTAAATAATCTTTAAAACAACGCCTTCTTCTATAAATAAACCTTCTTCGCTATATGCTAAATTTATTTTATCGCCATATATCTTTTCTATTAATTTTAACATTTTTTCTCTTTTTTAAGTTCAAATTCCTATTTCAAATTCTTTTGTGAATCAAAAGATTTTTGTAAGACTTCTAACATTGCCTTTTGGTGATCTTGAATTTGTCGTGATAACCATTGGTTTTTATCGCCATCTTTGTATTTTTTATTTTCAAATACATCAAATAGTTTTAAACTTATAATTTTATTTTTGTTAAAATCTATTCTTTTCTTTTCATATCCTTGATTACTTAGGCTAGAGTTCTCGCTAGAGCTAATAAGGGCTAAATTGCCAAACGAATGCAAATCATTTTCAGTTATTTTATTATTATTTTGATCTTCTTCATGTTGAGCTAAGATATGCTCTACTGAATTAATATTTCTAAAATAATAGCCATTTTTATAACTTTCAAACTTCTCTTTAAAATCTGCTCCTAATTCTTGATTTGTATGATAATCACCGATTAACAAATAATATTCCAAGCGATGAAACCAATAAGTAAGATTTACTTTATGATTTCCACGATTGCTATAGTTTAAAAAACTAAATTTATTTTCATTTATATCGTTTAAGCTATCTTTTATTGAAATTGTATCGCCAAAATTTATTGCATTAATTTCATCAATCAGATTTGTTGTTTTGTTTAAATCGTTCGCCATCTCAAATTGTTTTAATGCCAAAAAGTCATCAATGCTTTTTAGGTAGTTTCTAAGATTATCTGCATTCTTACTATCTTTTAACTTAGCCAAACAATTGTCTCTACTTATTTCTTCTTTACTCATAATTTCGTTTTTACAAAATTCTAAATAATGTGTTAAAAAATAATGATAATTAGCATTATCTCCACGCCTTGCTACTCTTAGATAGTTTTGAATGGTTGCTAAATCATTAGCCTCACTTACTTCATTCCAATTATTGTTTTTATTCCATAACTTATATATATTTTCATCATCATCATCAGCTTTTCTTTTTATCACAAAGGTATCAAAAATGGTTCTATATTCTTTTAAAGCATCTATGATTGTTTGTGCTTGTTCTGCATTCAATCTATCATTTAATTTATCCCAAGTATTTTCAAGGAATTTATCTTTTTTTATTGATATTTGTGCTTTTTCTTTGAAAATTTTTTTATTAGGTTCTTCTTTTAATTCTTGCCTTGATAAAATCTTAAAAACATGTAAAACAAAGGTAGGGAAATCAATTATACTCTTAAATTCTGCTCGGTTATTATCATTATTTGAATAATTTTGTATTTTTTTTGCATTATCAATTATATTGTTAATAGTTGGAACTTCCCCACTTGTATTCTCATAATTTTTAGAAAAATCAGAAAAATAATTCATCTGCGAACATTCATCAAATATCCTAGCGTATTCTGTAACTTTACTCTTATCCTTATCACTTATTAGTTTTAATAACCTTGCCTTTAAAATGTCTGTGCCATCAAGCTGAACGCCTGTATTATTCATTCTTACAAAGTATTTATTTAGCTCGACTTGTTTGCTTAAAATCACTAGATTGAACTTAACTTTTTCTTTTATAAAATTAATAAAATTTTCTTGAAGTGCTTGTTTAAATTCTTTGTTTTCCTTATTGTTTTTACCAAAATACACTTCAAAAGTTTTAAAAGCATTCTTAAAACCTACATTAGTGTTGTTTTTTTCGTTAAAACATTCATCTAAAGATTTTTTATTATCACAATAATTATTTATCGCCTTAATGTCTTCTTCTCTAATAGGCATTTCTATACCAAAATAATCTTTTGCCTTAAAATTTTTTCTCAATAAATACCTTAAAACAAGCCAAATAGTAGTCAGCCTTTGCTGTCCATCTATAAGGATATATTTGCCATCATTTTCTGATACTACGATATTACCTATAAAATGAGATTTTTGGTTTTTATTATGCTCAATACAATTTTTAAAATCATCTAAAAGAGCTTTTATTTGTTCATCTTTCCAAGCATAAAGCCTTTGATAAGGTGGTATTATAAAAGTTTTGTTTTTAACGGCATTATCGGTAAAGCTTGTAATTAACGATTTAGTATTATTTAGCATTATTTTTTCCTTTCATCATTATATTTATGTTTATATACGATTTTGTTTTCAAAATTTTTGTAAAAATTATCAAGATAGGCTGTTAGTTCATTGTGAGTTTTTGCTTTTATAGTTTTATTTGCTTTTAATTCTTCTTCTTGGCATTTTTGCCCTTTCTTTTCTAATAGTTTTTCCACCTCACTAGCATAACTTGCAAAATAAATATGCTTTACTAAATCCTTAGCATTCTTAGGGCAATTTACCCTATCTTCTAGTAATCTATGCGAGTATACTACCCTTAATAATGATGCTAATATTTCTTCAGAATTTTTAAATTTACTTTCACACAAGACTAAACATATCATAAGTCCATCAAATGTATTTAAATTGCCAACATTTGAATGTGGTTTCCATAGATACTTAAAAAAATTGTTATTTTTTTCTAAAATAAATTTATATATTTTTTCGTATTTTCTAAGATACTTAAAGAAATCATCCCCATATTTATAATTAGATAAAATCCCCATATTTGTAGCTCTTTTACCATTTAAATCTTCATGGCAAAGCTCATTAAAAGCAACTTTGTCAAACTTATTATCTCGACTACTTCCTTTTATCCATAGTCTTGTAGGAATTAAAAATTTTAATAGAAGTGTCTTTATATTAGGCTGGGTTTTACATTTTTCTTCAAATAAACTTTCATAATATTTTGCCCATTTATTTAGCATTTTTTCGTTTTTAATAGATTGAAGATGAAAAGCCTTTATTAAATCATAGCTTTCTAGCTTTTTGCCTTTTGAGTTGGTATTATCAAAAAAGATAAAAGCATCATCGGCTTTTGTTGTAGCTACTATGATAAATTGTGTATTTTCTAGATTTTCTAAAAAATCTTTAGCCTTATCTTTATCACTCAAATAGTTTTTAATATACTCGTAATTAATCTTGATATTATCTTGAGAAATTTTATGAAAAAAACTTACATCGTTTAAATAATTATCATATTCCTTTAAATCTTCTTTTAGCTCATCATGGTTATTTAACGCCGTTAAAATAAGTTTAATTGTAGTTAGTCTTTGCTGTCCGTCTATTACTTCATAAATTGTTTTATCATCTCGCTTGATTTCGTGTAAAATAATAGAGCCTAACAAGGCTCCATCTTTAGTATTTTCAATATCTTTTAAAAGCATTCTTGTTTGCTTTATCTTCCACACATATGGGCGTTGATAATCAGGTATGCTAAGTTTTAATTCGCTTGCTAAAGTGTTAAAATTTATAACTTTTGAACTTACTTGATTTGTATCATTAAGCTTAAAATCAATACATTCCATAACATTCTCCTTTTAGTAATTAATCATAATAATTAATTATTATAGCAAAAGCATTGTCGTGATTGTGTCCATATAAAAAAATTTAAATTAAGATTTTTAATATATTTAAGGCTTTATGAAGTTAGCAAATTCCTATTTCAAATTCTTTGAAATTTTTGTGGAATTTGAATTAGGAATTTGATTAAGTATTATTCTTCTTTTTCGTTGATTTTTACTAATAATTTATAAGCTTTATAAACATTTAAAATAGCAGCTGCAATTCCAAACCCAAGCCCTACAAAAAATAAGGGCTTATAAAGTTTTGCAAGCAAGATTCCAAGTCCAACACCTATTAAAATAGCAACTACAACGCTAATTCCTAAACTTAAATAATTTGCTGCATTAACTAAGGTTCTAACTTTTTTAGCTCTGCTATTTTCTTGCTTATGCACGAATTGCCTTTGCAAATGCGTTTTTGAAAAGCTCTAATTCAGTATCTTCAAATGAAGTGCAAATAAAGGCTGTTTCATAGGTTGATGGTGCTAGATTTACGCCGTTTTCAAGCATAACTTTATGAAATCTTGAAAACTTAGCTGTATCGCTAGTCTTTGCTTCATCATAATTTGTAGGATATTTTTCATTAAAGAAAAATCCTAACATTGAGCCTATATTTTTTGCTACAAAAGGAACTCCTGCTTTTTTGCTCTCATCAAGCATTATGCTAATTGCTGCCTTTGCCCATTCATCGCATTTTTTATAAATATCTTTATTTAATTTGCTTAAACTTGCAATTCCAGCTGCCATCGCAAGTGGGTTTCCACTTAGTGTTCCTGCTTGATACACTCCACCTATTGGGCTTAATAATTGCATAATTTCTTTTCTAGCTGCATATGCACCAACAGGAAGACCACCACCGATTACTTTGCCAAAGCAAACCATATCAGGTTTAATATCATAAACTTCTAAAGCTCCACCTAAAGCAGCTCTAAAACCACTCATAACTTCATCAAAAATTAAAACGATTTTAAGCTCATCGCAAAGTTTTCTAAGCTCTATTAAAAACTCCTTGCTAGCAGGAACAAAACCCATATTTCCAGCAATAGGCTCGATTATAATAACGCCTATTTCATTGCCGTTTTGCTTAGCTGCTGCGATTTGCTCTTTTACGCTATTTATATCATTATACTTTGCTGTATAGGTGTCTTTTACAGCGTTTTTGCTAACCCCACTTGAGCTTGGAGTATTAAAAGTAGCTAAGCCACTTCCAGCATTTACTAAAAGCATATCAGCATGTCCATGATAACAACCATCAAATTTCATTATCCCATCACGCCCACTGAATGCTCTTGCAAGGCGGATTGCACTCATGGTTGCTTCTGTTCCGCTATTTACAAATCTAATCATTTCAATCGCTCTATATTGTGATATAACTTTTTTTGCTAATTCGCTTTCAGCTAAAGTAGGAGCTCCATAGCTTGTGCCATTTGCTGCTGCATCACATATTGCTTTGGTTATATCATCATCTGCGTGACCTAAAATACAAGGTCCATAGCTTTGCACGAAATCAAGGTATTTTTTGCCTTCAATATCATAAACATAAGCACCTTTAGCATTTTTTATAAATATCGGATCATTATCAACGCTTTTGAATGCTCTTACGGGAGAATTTACCCCACCTGCTATTAGTTCTTTTGCTTCTTTAAAAGCTTCTTTATTTGTCATTTTTTTCTCCTTTTTTCTTTATATATAAGTATAGATTTTTTATTTCTTCATTTGTTAAATAATAGTTTGGCATTATGTTTTTTGAACTTGTTTTGCTAACTAAGGCCTTATAAAAATTCTCATAACTAATATCTTTTATACTAGGAATTATTACTTTTATTGTTTTTCCGTTTTCTTTATATGTTGCAAATACTTGTTCGCTTCCATCAAGCCCATGGCATTTATCACAGCCAATTCCTCTTGGATTTTGATATAAACTTAATTGATATTCATCTTTACTTAAAAAATCGCTATTTGCATAAACAAATACGCTAAGTATTAATAAGATTAATTTTAGTTTCATTTTATAATCCGTTGTTTTTAGGGGTTATAATACACTCTTTATTTTTATAAAGGTTACAAATTGATATTAGATGGAAAAAAATTAAGCCAAGAATTATACATAAAATTATCATCAAAAATTAAAGAATTAAATACAAAACCATGCTTAGCAGTAATCTTAGTAGGAGATGATTATGCAAGTAGTATTTATGTAAGAAATAAATTAAAAGCTTGCAATGAATTAGGAATTATTAGTAAAGATTATAAATTAAGTTCAGACATTAGTGAAATAGAGCTTTTAGATTTAATCAAGTCTTTAAATGAAGATGAAAATATTGATGCGATTTTAGTTCAATTACCATTACCAAATCATATTGATAAAAATAACATTATAAACGCAATAAAACCTACGAAAGATGTAGATGGCTTTACTCCTTATAATTTAGGTTTAGTATTAGCTAATCAAGAGCCTTATTTTTATGCTTGCACTCCTTTAGGGATTAAAATTTTATTAAATCATTATAAGGTTGATTTAAAAGGCAAAAATATATGCATAATAAATGATAGCATTATAGTTGGACGCCCACTTGCTGCTATGATGATTAACGAAGGTGCAAGTGTTAGCATATGCCATAAATACACAAAAGATTTAAAAGAATATACCTTAAATGCTGATATTTTAATAAGTGCTACTGGAGTTTTACACCTTTTAAATGATGATTATTTAAAAGATGGAGCGATTTTGGTTGATGTAGGAATTACTAAAAAAATTGATGGAAAAATGATAGCAGGAGATTATATTAAGACAAGCGATAAAGCAAGTATGATTACCCCTGTTCCTGGTGGTGTTGGGCCTATGACAATATATGCTTTAATGCTAAACACCTATGAAGCAAGATTAAAAAAGGAAAAAAATGAAAGAAAATAAAACAAAATGGCAAAAATTAGTTGATTTTTGGAACTCATGGACTGGGACTATTGTATTTGTCTTAGTTTTTATATTTTTTGTAGCTCAAGCTTTTACGATTCCAAGTGGTTCTATGAAAAATACATTATTAATAGGCGATCATTTATTTGTAAAAAAATTCGCTTATGGAATACCAACTCCTAGAATACCATTTTTAGAAGTGCCTGTTTTACCTGATTTTAAAGGCGATGGACATTTATTAAGCTACGCAAAGCCAAAGCGTGGAGATATAGTAGTATTTTTATATCCACATAATACGAAATTACATTATGTTAAGCGTTGTGTTGGCTTAGGTGATGATGAGATAATTTATTCAAACAAAACTCTTTATGTAAGAATGCATGAAGGAGATGAATATATGAAAGCAAATTATCCTGAAAATAAGCAAGTAATTTTACAAGGTAAATTATATATAAAAGAGCCATTTACAAAAAAAGGAATTCATTATGATGAAAGAATTGATTTTGATAGAGTAATTGAAGCTTATATCGCAAAAAATCAATTCGCAATGGAGCCTATTTATGTCAGCGAATTAAAAGGACTTCATAAAGCATATTATTATAAAGTTCCTAGCAATGAATATTTTATGATGGGCGATAATCGTGACCATTCAAATGATAGTAGATTTTGGGGAAGTGTAGATTATAAATATATTGAAGGAAAGCCTTGGTTTGTGTATTTAAGCTGGGATGAAGATTATAATATTCGCTGGGAAAGAATGTTTAAAAGCGTTGATACATTAGAAAATGATGAGCGTTATATTCATCATGAAGTAAGCGATATTAATTCACTTGATTAAGATAATTTAAATTCCGAATTTAAATTCTTTTTGTTTTTATAAAAAAGCTTTAAAGCTGATTAAAATTACTTAGAATTTGAATTCGGAATTAACTTTTTGCTAATACAAAATCCGAATTCAAATTCTTTAAGATTAATTAAACAATGAAGGCGTATAGTTGCTTAGTTTTAATAGCGAATAAGCTTTATTAGTTGCTAGTCTTCCTTTTGCGCTTTTTTCAATATAATTATTTGAAATCAAATAAGGCTCAATTACATCTTCAATAGTTCTTTCATCTTCGCTTAAAGCTGCTGCAATTGTATTTAATCCAACAGCTTTTTTAGCCTTACATAAAAACTCAAGATAATTTAAATCGCATTCATCAAGCCCTAATTCATTTACACCTAAGCTCTCAAGCGCTTGTTTTGCTCTTTGTAAGCTTATTTTTGTTTCATTATTTACAATGGCAAAATCTCTAACTCTTTTAAGAAGTCTAAGAGCAATCCTTGGAGTGCTTCTACATCTTTTAGCTATTTCTTTACTAGCTTCATCATCACAACTTATATCAAGCTTTAAAGCTGCTTTTTTTATGATTAAAGCAAGTTCATCAGGAGTATAAAACTCTAATCTACAATTAATTCCAAATCTATCTCTAAGCGGAGTTGATATTCCACCACTTTTTGTTGTTGCAGCGATTAAGCAAAACTTAGCTAAATCAATTTTAACCGTTTGAGCAGCAGGACCACTTCCTATAATGATATCTAAGCGAAAGTCTTCCATCGCAGGATATAAAACTTCTTCAATAGCAGGACTTAGGCGATGAATTTCATCTATAAATAAAATATCTCCATCTTCAAGATTTGTAAGAATTGCAGCTAAATCTCCGCTTTTTTCTATCATAGGAGCTGCTGTTGTTTTTATATTTACACCCATTTCGTTTGCAATTATATTTGCTAGAGTAGTTTTTCCAAGCCCTGCAGGTCCAAAAAATAAAGTATGATCTAAGGGAGCATTTCTTAATTTTGCTGATTTTATAAATACTTTTAAGTTTTCTTTTGTTTTTGCTTGTCCTACATATTCATCAAAATTAGTAGGCCTTAAGCTAATTTCGTATTTGCTATCATCTTTAAATTGTTCAATTTCTACTATTCTTTCCATATTTTGCCTTAAATAATGTTTGTAAATAATTTGTATAATCTTAGCAAAATATAAAAACGAGTGATTACATGAATAAAAATTTAGGACTTTTAGGACAATTAGAATTAGAATTTGATTTTGATATTGTTGATGATTTTATGACGCATTTTAATATATTTTGCGATTCTTTAGAGCCTGTTATAATAGCTTTAGAAGATGAGGTTAAATATTCTGAAAAAATTAACGAATTATTTAGAATGTTTCACAATATGAAAAGTGCTAGTGGATTTTTAAAAATTAATCAATTCGTAAATATTTGCAAAATTGTTGAAGATGTTTTAGATGAAGCTAGAGCTATGAGTGGGCCTGCAAGCGATGAATTAATTGACTGGCTTTTATTAATAACCGATCAATTTATTATCTATAAAATTGATTTTAATGAAAATAATTCTTATTTATCAGCACTAAATCCTAAAATAATCAAAATACCAGAAAGGCTAAATAAGTGAATACAAAAGTCTTTATTACTTGCTTAGTTTTATTAGTGTTTTGCTGTTTATTATATTTATTTCGTCCGTTTTTATTAACAATAGCAATAGCTGTTTTAATGGCAGTTGCAACAGCAAATCTTCATCATAAAATATTTGTTAAAACTAAAAAAAAATATCTAGCACCTATAATTTTGACTGCTTTAATGTCTTTATTGTTTTTTGCTCCTTTAGGATATACTAGTTTTTCTCTTGCAAGTTCTATAAAAGAATTTGATTTAACACAAGTTCAAACAACTATTACAAAATTAAAGGCAATTGATTTTAATTTACCCGACGAATTTAGTTTTGTAGAGCCTAAAATAAAAGAATTTTTAAATGAAATTGATTTAAATAATTTAGGTAAAAACATTCTAAATTATGCTTCAAATTTTACCAAATCAGGGGCTAAATTCTTTACAGAATTAGTTCTTATTGTGATTTTTTATTTTTTCGCAAATTATTATGGAGTAGAGCTGGTAGGATTTTTTAAAAGATTACTTCCACTTAGAAAAAAAGAATTTGAAAACATTTTAAGTGAAGTCTCAAACGTTATGAGTGTTGTGTTTTATTCTGTGATTATTACTGCAGTTTTTGAAGGTTGTTTGTTTGCGATGTTTTTAGTGTATTTTGGATATGATGGGCTTTTAATGGGGATTTTATATGCGATTTCTTCGCTAATTCCATTAATAGGTGGGGCTTTACTTTGGGTTCCTGTAAGCCTTTATGAGTATTCTCACGGAAATACTACTAATGCAATAGTGATTGCACTTTATTCTATTGTGATGATTTCTATTATTGCAGATACATTTATAAAGCCTTTGATAATTAAATGGATAAATGAAAAACTATTAAAAACCCCAGCAAATATCAATGAACTTTTGATATTTTTTGCGATGATTGCAGGTATTTCTACTTTTGGATTTTGGGGAGTTATACTTGGACCTGCTATTTTGGCACTATTTTTATCAGTAGTTAAATTATATGTTTTGATTATGGAAGCTAAGAATTAATTTTATCTTTAATTATTCCTACAGTTTGTTGATCTAATTTCTTTTTTAACATTAAATCAACAAGCTCTTGTTCTCTTTTATTTGCTTTTTTACAATGATCTTTTTCAAATTTATCAGTTAGCCAAATGATAAATTTTGCCCATTTTTTATCTTTTTTTCTCCAAGCGTGTGACGAAATAGACTCTATTGCATAGCCATTAAATAGTGTAGCATTTACAAAATGGTCTAAAGCTCTTACACCTTGTCTTACTCTTGCAACATTACCAAAAGTACCAACAATTACTATAAATAAATATGAAATAACAGCCATAGGAACTATTGCACAAAGCAAAATAGTCCCTGCTAATCTTTCTTTTAGGCTTAGTTTTTTTCTCATTTTCTCCTACTTAGCTTAATATTTACACCATTTGCTGATCTTATTGTAAGTCTTCCTACAACATCAGGGACAAAGCCATCTTCAAGTGTTAATTCATAGTTTTTTAGTATATGAGCTAATATAATAACCGCTTCTTGCATTGCAAAACCTTGCCCTATACAAACTCTTTTACCTAATCCAAAAGGAATATAAGCATCCTTTTTAATAGGTCTATCAAATCTCGTTGGATCAAACTCATGTGGATTTTCCCAATAGTCATCATGCCTATGAATAAGCCAAGGAGCAATCACTACTCCAGCTCCTTTTTTAACCATTTTATCTCTAATCTGGCAATCATTTCTAGTTTCTCTTGCAAAAAATCCAACCGGTGGATACAATCTTAATGCTTCCTTAAATACATTTGTTAAATACTTCATCTTTTTAATAGCATTTATATCAAGTTCATCAGTATTAAAATATTCTAAGACTTCTTGATAAGCTAACTCTTGTTCTTTTTTTGCCATACTTAAAATATATAAAGTCCAAGTTAGTGAGCTAGCAGTCGTTTCATGTCCTGCTAAAAATAACATTGCTACTTGGTCTAAAATTTCCTTAAAGCTAAATCTTTCATTAGTATCAGGATCTATAGTAGTAAGTAGAGTTGATAATATATCTTCAAATTCACCATCTTTATAGTTATCGTATCTTGGTTTTATAATATCACTTAAGACTTTTCTAATAGTTTCTCCTGCTTGAATTCTTTTTCTTTCCCCTAAAATCATGCTAATAAAATGAGGTATACAAAACATATTTCTAATAGCTGTCTTAGCTGTCTGGTCTTGAAATGCAGTAAAAGCATCTAATACAATTTTACCTTTTTTTTCATCTAGTTTAGAAGACATAATTGTTCTAAAAATAACATCAGCAGTAGTAAAAGTCATATGCTCATCTACTTCAACAATTGCATTATCATCGTATTTATTTAATCTTATAATCAAATCCTTAGCAGCATCACACATTATATTAAAGACTTTATTTACTCTAGTTAATTCAAATGAAGGGTTTAATAATTCTCTTTGTTTTTGCCATACTTCATCATTTGTAGTAAAAACACTAACTCCAAGTAAAGGTTCTAAAAATTCATGCAATAGGGTACTTTTTGGAAATTCTTCCACTTCATCAACCATCATCCTTCTTACTTCTTTAGTATCATTTATGATATGTAGATCAAACCCTGGCATTTTTACCCTACCAGCTTTCATTTTATAGCTTCTTTCATATAAACCATCAAGCCAAGAACGTCTTTTTAATAAAAATGTGGTGAATATTGAAGCTTTATTTTTATGTGGTTTTGGATGAAATGGACATGTTTTCATTATAGTTCCTTTAATTTATTTTCTAAAAAATCTTCTTTAGCACTAAAAGCAAAGAAATTATATCTTCCTATAAAATCTGTTGCAAATAAATACATAAAATGTACTGTATACCATTTTCTCATAATTTTCTTATAATATAGTTTATCATATAGTTTGTAAAATGCACTTGATAAGTATAAAACATTTGGATTTGACTTTACACCACTTTTTTCAAAAAAATCTACAAGATAAAAGCAAGCCCCATCTATTTTAGAGGTAAAATCAACCCAAAATATTTTTTTATCTGATAAAAAATCTAATTTTTTTATAAAGTCACTTTTTTTATCAACTAAAGAACACAGTAAAATACACTCCCCAAGTGTTAAAATTTTTAAATTATCATAAGATATATTTTGCTCAACACACTGTTTAATAACTTCGTTTAATACTAAAATATTAATAATTGTTCCAACACTATGAGAGATTAATATTAATTCATAATTTAAAGATTCTTGATTATTTTTAAGAGTGTTTATGATTTCATTTGCAAATTTGTTTACAATATTATCAATATCTTTAATTTTGTTTTTAGCTAATTTCGAAGAAAAAACACAAATATTTAATAGCCAAAATGCCGCAAATTTTTTTCCAAAGTATAAAAATAATTTATTAGCAAAAAATATTAAAATTATTACAAAAAATATAAAAAGATAAATATTATCAAAATAAGAAAATGATTTATAAATTATAAAAAACACCATAGATAAAAATAAAACAATATAAATAGGTGGATAAAATCCTGCTATTAAAGATATTTTATAAACTTTATAAAATCTAATAAATTTAAAATTAAGTATAAAATTAAATAACAAATAAAAAAAATCTTTTAGTATTTGCAAAGAACTTTTAGACCAATTTTCTTTAATAATTTCTTGCCATTCTAAAAAAGCATATTTTGCTTTTAAATTTGTATTTTCAATTAAAAAATAATTATATTCTTTATCATTATAAATAGTACTAATTTGCACATTTTCGTTTGTTATTTTATTATATTTTTTAATATTTTCTTTGTAAGTTTTATAATAATACCTATAACTTCTAGGATCGTATCCTGCTATATAAAAGATATCTTTGTTATGCATTATTTCTTCCTTTATTATTTAAATTCCGAATTCAAATTCTAATTGATTTTATCAAGCATACTAAGAACTTCTTCAAAGGCAAAAGCTTCATCATTTCCTTGTCTTAAAAAATCATTCATATAATCTTTTTTAGAAATTGCAAAATCAAGCTCTTTATCGCTACCTTTAACATAAGCTCCAATTCTAATTAAGGTTTCATTTTCTTTTAGCACGGAATTAAGTCTTTTAAACTTTGCTGCATTTTTTTTATGTTCAGGCGTAACAACATCTCCCATAACCCTGCTTGCTGAGTTTTGAATATTTATAGGTGGATATATTCCAAAATCAGTTAGATTTCTATCAAGAACAATATGCCCATCAAGAATTGATCTACTTTGATCAGCGATAGGATCGCTCATATCATCTCCATCTACAAGCACGGTAAAAAATGCTGTTATAGTTCCTTTTCCTTCTTCTTTACCAGCACGCTCCATTAATTGTGGTAGTAGGTTAAAAACACTTGGTGGATAGCCTTTAGCAGTTGGTGGCTCACCTAATGCAAGTCCGATTTCTCTTTGTGCCATAGCAAAACGAGTAACACTATCCATAATAAAAAGAACATCCATTCCTTGCTCTTTAAAAAACTCAGCAACACTCATAGCACAAAATGCTCCGTATTTACGCATCAAAGCACTATCATCGCTAGTTGCTACTATCATTACGGTATCATCCATTTTTCCGCCTAAGTTTTTGTGAATAAACTCAGGTATCTCACGCCCACGCTCGCCTATTAATGCTACTACTTTTACTGCTGCAGGAGCGTTTTTAACTATCATTCCCATAAGGGTTGATTTTCCAACTCCAGAGCCTGCAAATATGCCTAATTTTTGCCCAACTCCACAAGTTAAAAGCCCATCAATACTTTTAATCCCAACAGGAAAAGGCTCGCTTATAAGCCCACGCTTTAAGGCTTCAATAGGAGCTCTTAAAATAGGCATCATTTTTGTAGGATTTATTTTGTCTTTTCCATCTTTTGGTCTCATAAAAGGATCAACCACACGCCCAAGCAATTCCATTGAACAAGGGATTTTCATTCCTGCTTCTTCCATGAAAGCTTTATCGCCTACTTTAAAGCCTTCTACGAAATCAAAAGGGCTTAAAAAGCTTATAAATTCTTCAATCTTAACAACCATTGCATAAGCAGTTTTTTCTTCATTTTCAAGTCTTATTAAATCACCTACGCTAGTTGTTAAACCTTTAATCTCAATGCTAATTGAACTAATTTTATATATATAGCCAAAGTTTTGAGATTTTGGAATTTGTGCTATTTTTTTCTTTAATCTTTCTAAATTCATTTTATTAGAGAGTAAAACTCTTTCCTAGTTCTTTCGTCGCTTAAAAATATTCCTTTAAGTGAGCTTGTTATGGTTTTTGAATTTACTTTTTGAATGCCACGCATTTGCATACATAAATGCTCTGCTTCAATAGTTACAGCTACACCTTTTGGTTTTAATATTTCATATAATGAATTGCTGATTTGTTCGCATAATTGTTCTTGAATTTGCAGGCGTCTTGCAAATACTTCTACAAGTCTAGGAAGTTTTGAAAGTCCTACAACCTTGCCATTTGGAATATATGCGATATGAACTTTTCCAAAAAAAGGCAATAAATGGTGTTCGCATAAACTATAAAAATCAATGTCTTTTACTAAAACCATTTCATTATTGTCTGTATTAAAAATCGCTTCATTTAGAATATCTTTTGGGTTTTGATGATAACCACTGCATAAGTATTCATAAGATTTTTGAACTCTTTCAGGGGTTTTTATTAGTCCTTCTCGGTCTGGATTTTCTCCGATTTTTATTAATAAATCTTTAATTAAATCTTTCATTCTTTACCTTTATATTTTGCCAATGATTAATTTTTTTAGCTAGAATTGTGCGAAATATTTTACAAAAGGTAGTTTAATGAAACTTAGTACAACAAAAATCAACGAAATTAATTACTCAGTAAGCGGTGTTATTGAGCAATCTTTATTAGATGAAAAGATTAAAGAAATAGCTGTAAAAGCTAGCAAGACTATGCAAGTTGCTGGATTTAGAAAAGGTAAAGTACCTGTAAATGTAGTATTATCAAGATATAAAGATTCTTTAGTAAAAGATGCAGAGCAAGAAGCAATCACAAATGCTTATAAAGAAGCTGTAAAACAAACAGGTAAAGAAGAAAAAGAATTAATCGGTGAGCCAAGCTTTAAGAAGTTTGAAAGAAAAGAAAATGGAATAGAATTTGAATTTGTAATTTCATTTAGACCAACAATTGACTTAACAGGTTATGAAGCTTTAGTTCCTGAGCTAAAAATAGAAGAAATTAAAGAAAAAGACATTAAAGCTAGAAAAGAAGCTATGTTAAAACAATACGCTCCACTTGAAAAGACAAAAAAACAAATCCTTAAAAAAGGTGATTATGCTAAATTTGACTTTGAAGGCTTTGTTGATGGTGTTGCATTTGAGGGTGGAAAAGCAGAAAATTATATGCTAGAAATCGGTAGCAATCAATTTATCCCAGGTTTTGAAGATGGTATGATTGAATTAAAAGTTGGCGAAGAAAAAGATATAGAAGTAACTTTCCCAGAGAATTATCAAGCAGCACATTTAGCAGGTAAAAAAGCTGTATTTAAAGTAAAACTACATGAAATTCATGGAAGAAAATTACCTGAAATTGATGAAGAATTACTTAAAAAATTATTACCAGGTGTAGAAAACCCAACCGAAGCAATCTTAGATGAAAAGATTAAAGAACAATTAGAAACAGAAGCTAAATTTAAACAAATTGATGAGAAATTAAAGCAAGAATTTGTTGAAAAAATGCTAGAAAAATATGATTTTGCAGTTCCACAAAATATATTAGAGCAAGAAACTAATTTACAATTCAATCAAGCAGCAAGAAGCTTTAGTAAAGAAGAATTTGATAAATTAAAAGATGAAAAATATCTAGAAGAAAAAAGAAAAGAATATGAAGCAGAAGCTTTAAAGAGCGTTAAATTAACTTTCATTGTTGATGAGTTAGCAAAATTAAGAAAAGTAGTTGTAAATGATCAAGAAGTAGCACAAGCTATTTATTTTGAAGCTTTAAGATATGGAATGGATCCAAAACAACTAATTGAAACTTATACAAAAAATGGAACTTTACCAGCTGTTAGAATGAGCTTAGTAGAAGAAAAATTATTTGCTGATTTATTTTTAGGAAAAGATAAATGAGCTACATTCCATATGTAGTTGAAAAAACTAGCAAAGGCGAGAGAAGTTATGATATCTACTCTCGCTTACTTAAAGATAGAATTATTCTTTTAAGTGGAGAGATAAATGATGAAGTAGCAGCTAGTGTTGTTGCTCAATTATTATTTCTTGAAGCTCAAGATGCTAATAAGGATATTTATTTATATATAAATAGCCCAGGTGGTGTAGTTACTAGTGGATTTAGTATATTTGATACTATGAATTATATTAAACCTGATGTTAGCACAATTTGTATAGGTCAGGCTGCTTCAATGGGTGCATTTTTACTTAGCTCAGGTGCTAAAGGCAAAAGATTTGCTTTACCAAATGCAAGAATTATGATACATCAACCACTAGGCGGAGCAAGAGGACAAGCAACTGATATTGAAATACAAGCTAAAGAAATTTTAAGATTAAAAGCAACTCTTAATAAAATATTAGCTGAAAACACAGGCAATAAACTTGCTAAAATAGAAAAAGACACTGAAAGAGATTATTTTATGAGCTCAGATGAAGCTTTAAAATATGGATTAATTGATAAGGTATTAGAAAAAAGTTTTAAATAGGATAGGGCTTTGAATAAAGATGTAATTTATGATGAATCTCCTAAGATTCAAAAACTTAGCGGTGGAGAGTTTGAGAAATTTACTCAACAAGTAATTAAACAATTAATTGAAGATAATGTTCCACCAACTCCTACTAATTATGCTATATATTTTGAAAAAATGCTTGATACTAAACCTATGGCGTTTAAAAAAAGAGTTAATGAAATGATATCTTATGAAAAAGAAGATCAAAGCAATAAAATAGCAGTGATTGAACAAGATATTAAAGAAACTTTTGCAAATATTAAGCAATTAGTTGGCTCAATTGCAGCGATTTATAAAAACATCACTACAATGAAAGCGTTGATTAAGAAAAAAATAGGGGATTTAAGTATTGCAACTGGCTCTTTATCAATTCAAAATATCTTAAAATCACTTGATAGTGATATGGCAAAGCTCACAACTGCTCTTGATATACAATTAAATAGCATTAAAAAAGGTTATGATGAGATTGTAAAAATCCATAATAGGGTAAATGAGCAAAGTGAGTTTGATGATAAATTCGGAGTATTTAATAAAAGATATTTATACAGCAATATAACTCAAGATATAGAAGATATTAAAAAATATGGCTATTCAATATCACTAATGTTTGTAAAAATTAAAGATAGTTTATTAAATACAATTGAACTACAAAAAGACAAAAATCTTTTAATGAGAAATGTTGCTAAGTTATTATTAAAAACTTCAAGAAGAAGCGACGTAGTAGCACATTTTGGTGATGGAATATTTGTAATGGCTATGAAGCATACAAATATAGTAAATGCTAAGAAAGCTTGTGAGAGAATTTCTGATTTATTTTATAATACAACGTTTTTTATTAATGATAATGAGATTGATATCAATATAGAAATGAGTGTTGTAGCGCTTAGTGGCGATAATTATGAAGAACAAATCTTAGAAGCTATTAGTGTATTGCCTAATACAGGTAAAGACAAAGAAATTTATGCTGTTGTTGGAGATAGCGAAGAAGATGCTTGAAATAATCACATATCCAAATAAACTTCTTTTTACAAGAAGCCAAGAAGTAGAGAAATTTGATGAAAATCTACATAAACTTTTAGATGATATGTATGAAACTATGATTTCATCAAATGGCATAGGCCTGGCTGCAATTCAAGTAGCAAAACCTTTAAGAATATTCTTAATAAATCTATTAAATGATAAAGAAGAGCAAAACAAAGAAGATTTAATTGAATTTATTAATCCCGTAATTACTCCTATTGGAGAAGGAACTCAAGTTTATGAAGAAGGTTGTCTTAGTGTTCCTGGATTTTTTGAAGAAGTAACTAGATACGATAGGATTAAGGTTGATTACTGCGATAGATTTGGCAATGCAAAAAGTCTTGAGGCTGATGGGCTTTTAGCAGTTGCTATTCAGCATGAAAACGATCATTTAAATGGACATTTATTTATAGAAAAACTATCTTTTAACGGAAGAAAAAAACTAGAAAAACATTTAAAAAACTCTAAAAAGTCTAAAAAATAATCTTAGCTCAAGCTAAGGTTATTTATCTTATATAATAAACAATAAGTCTAGGTTTTAATAATTATTTAAATGATTAATTTTTAATGTTTTAAAGTAATTCTTAATTTAAATTCTTTGAATTTTCAATATCTAATCAAAAATAAAATACAAAATTATAAGCGAACTACTATTAAATGTATTTGTGTTTAAAATTAGCAAAATTTTGTAATCACACGAGCAAAGCCAAAATAATTACAAATTTCAAAGAATTTGAATTAGGAATTTAAATAATATTAGACCTTATAAAATTAAAAGTATTCATTTGTTTTTTATGTAAATCAAGATTACAACTTTTACTTGCATTATTTTAAAATATTAGCTTTTAATTTATCAAGCATAATCTTATAAATTTTAAAAGTAAATTTCTAATCTAAATTCTTTTGTTTGTTTAAATAATTAAACATAAACTTCAAATACTTTTATATTTTTTTCTTTTAGTTTGAATTTTAGCGCTTACTACTTAGGTTAAGTGTTTGGAGTGTTTTGCTTGAGATTGGTTGAGATTGGTTGAGATTGGTTGAGATTGGTTGAGATTGGTTGAGATTGGTTGAGATTGGTTGAGATTGGTTGAGATTGGTTGAGATTGGTTGAGATTGGTTGAGATTGGTTGAGATTGGTTGAGATTGGTTGAGATTGGTTGAGATTGGTTGAGTGCTGAGCTTATAATGATTATCAATAGTTTTTGTTTAAATTTTTAAAGAATTTGAAATAGGAATTTGATTTCATAAATTCTATTTAAGTTAAAAATATTTTATAGCTTTGCATACTAAATTAATTTATCTTTAAAGCACATAAAAAAATAGCCAAAATTACATTTAATATCGTAAAAATTCTTAAGAATTTGAAATAGGAATTTAATTAAGCTAAATGAATTATCCTAAATATTTAGCATAATAATTTGTAGCTTATACCTCTAGTAATTTTTAAAATGTGTAAAAATTACTTTTTTATTTTGAAATTCTTATTTCAAATTCTTTAAACTTCTTAAATACATATTATTATTTGAGTAATCTAGTAACAACTAAAAATAATATTTTATTTTTTTACAAAATTTCACATTATTTAACATTACAATCAAAATAAAACTAAAGGAGATAAAATGACCCCAAAAGAATTAAGAGCTTTGATTTCAAAAAACGAGTTCAATAAACCTACTTCAGGCGTATGTCCTAATTATGTTCAAGCAAATCTTGCGATTTTGCCAAAGAGTGATGCTTATGATTTTTTGCTATTTTGTCAAAGAAATCCAAAACCTTGTCCTTTGATAGAAGTGCTTGATGCAGGAGAGTATTTAACCAAAATATGTGCTGATAACGCAGACATTAGAACAAGCATTCCTAAATATAGAATATATAAAAAAGGCGAATTAGTAGATGAAGTAAGCGATATTATAAATTATTTTAAAGATGATTATGTAAGCTTTCTAATGGGCTGTTCGTTTTCATTTGAAGCAGCTTTGATAAATCACAAAATCCCTTTAAGACACATTGAAGAAGATCATAATGTGCCTATGTATATTACAAATACTGATTGCCTTAGTGCGGGTAAATTTCATGGAAAAATGGTTGTATCAATGAGACCTATTAAATACAAGGATTTAATTAGAGCTACAACTACAACAGCACTTTTTCCAAGCGTTCATGGAGCTCCAATTCACATAGGAAATCCAAGTGAAATAGGCATAAAAGATATTTCAAAGCCTGATTTTGGCGACGCATCTACTATTTATCCTGATGAAGTTTGTGTATTTTGGGCTTGCGGGGTAACTCCACAAAGCATTGCACTTACTAGCAAACCTGAGATTATGATAACACATTCGCCTGGCTATATGTTCGTAACTGATAAGCAAGATAATGAATATTCAGTATTTTAGGAGTGTAAAATGTATAATGAGTTTATAATAACGAGTGAAACTTCACTTCTTTTATACCTAGCACCTCCTATTAGTATGCAAAATCAACGTCTTTGCTACGCGCTTAACGAAGAGCTTAAAAACAAAGCTCATATTAAAGAAGTAGTAGTTGGTATGAATAGTGTTTATGTGCTAACAAGTGATTTAAATTATAAAGAATTATTAGATTTACAAAGCGAATTAAACGAACTAATAAAACACATAAAACCACTTGAGTTAAATGGAAAATTAGTAGAAATTGCAGTTGATTATGGTGGGGATTTAGGACTTGATTTAAAAGTAATTGCTAAGGCTAAGGGTATGAGTATGAGCGAATTTGCGAAATTACACGCCGAGCCTATTTATGATGTTTATTTTATAGGTTTTCAACCTGGTTTTGCTTATTTAGGTGGGCTTGATATTAGGCTGCATACTCCAAGACTTAACACTCCAAGACTAAAAATCCCTGCAGGTTCAGTTGGTATAGGCGGAGCTCAAACTGGAATATATCCTTATCAAAGTCCAGGTGGTTGGAACATAATAGGCAATACTAAAACAAAATTATTTGATATTAATAGTGATGAGCCAAGCCTTTTAAAAGCAGGAGATAAGCTTAAGTTTGTAATTAATAGCATTAAGGAGAGATTATGAAAATTACAAAAGTTTCATCAATTTCTAGCATTCAAGATTTAGGAAGGCTAAATTATAAAGCTTATGGGGTTAATGAAAACGGAGCTTTGGATAAATGGAGCTTTATGTTAGGAAATGCTTTATTAGGCAATGATTTAAACGCACCTGCAATTGAAGTTATTTTAGGCGGTATTGAAATATATTGCGATAAAGCAATGACTTTTTGTATCACAGGAGCAAATTATGAAGCTTTTATAGATGAAAAGCCAATTCATAATAATTACAGAATTAGAATTGAAGCAGGAAAAACCTTAAGATTAGTAAGAGCAATGTCAGGAATGTGTGCTTATATTTGTGCTTATGGTGGCTTTAAGGCTGATTTGGTTTTAAACTCAGCTTCTACAAATCTTAGTGCAAATTTTGGCGGATTAAATGGAAGAGCATTAAAAGTAGGTGATGAGCTTAGCATAGGCTCAAGAATGAATTTATCTCAAATAGCAGTAGCGGGTATTAAAAATAGAAAAAGCATTAGGATATTAAAGGGTAGTGAGTGGGATTATTTTAGTGATGAGGCTAAACACAATTTATTAAATAATGAGTTTTTAATCACAAGCTCAAGTAATAGAATGGGGTATAGATTAAAAAGTGATTTTAAATTAGATTTAAAAGAAGAGCTTTCTTTAGCATCTCACGGAGTTAGTGCAGGGACTATTCAAGTGCCAAGTGGTGGAGATCCTATTGTTTTATTAAAAGACGCACAAACTACAGGCGGTTATGCAAAAATTGCTCAAGTAATTGAGGCTGATTTAGGGCTTTTTGCTCAAAGTAGAATTAATAGCAAAATCTCTTTTGAATTAGTAGATTTAAAAGAAGCCTTAGAAGCTAAAAAAGAAAGAATATCACATATAAATCAAGTAAAGGAGTATGCAAGTGAAAATTGATTTTAATTCAGATTTAGCTGAAGGCATTGGTAATGATGAAGAGATTATGAGAGTAATTAGCTCGGTAAATGTTTGCTGTGGTCTTCATGCAGGCAATTATAAAGAGATTTTAAAGACACTTAAACTTGCAAAAGAATTAGGCTTAAGAATAGGAGCACACCCTGGCTTTGATGATAGGGCTAATTTTGGAAGAAGTAATGAAAATTTAAGTGAAGTTGAGCTAAAAGCCTTGCTTGCTTATCAATTTGGTGCGATAAAGCAAATGTGTGAATTGGTAGGGGTTAAATTAAGCTATGTTAAGCCACATGGAGCTTTATACAATATGGCTTGCGTAGATTTTAAACTAGCTAAAAATATCGCAATAGAAGTTGCAAAATTAGGCGAAGATATTGCTTTAATGGGGCTTAGTAATTCGTGTTTAATTAGTGCTGCAAATGAAGTTGGCATTAAATCAATTAGCGAAGTTTTTGCAGATAGAAGATATACAGACGAGGGCTTGTTAGTATCAAGAAGTAAAGAAAATGCTGTTATTAAAGATGAAAATGAAGCTATAAATCAAGTTTTAAGAATGATTAAAAACTCATTTGTAATTAGTGAAAATGGCAAAAAAGTTCCTATAAAGGCTGAAAGTTTATGCTTGCACGGAGATAACGAAAAAGCAATTTTATTTGCTAAAAAAATCAAAAAAACTTTAGAAGAAAACAACATAAGCATAAGGAGTAATTAATGAAAGATAATCGTGCCGTTTTAGGGGCTGCGTTTTTAATGGCAACTTCAGCAGTTGGCCCTGGGTTTTTAACTCAAACTGCAAGTTTTACAGCTGATTTAGGAGCTAGTTTTGCCTTTATTATTTTAATGTCAGTTATTATGGATATAGGGGTTCAATTTAACGTATGGAGAGTAATTGCAGTAAGTAAATTAAAGGCTCAAGATATTGCTAATAAAGTCTTTCCTGGAGTTGGGTATTTATTATCATTTTTGATTATTTTGGGCGGACTTGCTTTTAATATAGGAAATATTGCAGGAGCTGGGCTTGGATTTGAGACGATATTTGGAATTAATCCTATTTTAGGAGCTTGTATTAGTGCAATTATTGCTATTGGGATTTTTATTCATAAAGACGCAGGTGCTCATATGGATAGATTTGCAAAAATCTTAGGAGCATTGTTAATCTTAATTATTATTTATATTGTTTTTAAGGCAAATCCACCTTTTAAAGAAGTTGTAGTAGAAACCTTTGTGCCATCTAAGTTTAATGCACTAAGCCTAGTAACTTTAATAGGCGGAACCGTTGGTGGATATATCACATTTTCAGGTGCTCATCGTTTGCTTGATGCAGGGATAAGTGGCAAAGAAAATTTAAAAGAAGTTAGCAAAAGCTCAATTTCAGGAATACTAATAGCAAGTATTATTAGAGTATTTTTATTTTTAGCTGTTTTAGGCGTTATTTCTTTAGGCGTTAAGTTAAATCCTAATAATCCTGCTTTAACTCCGTTTGAATATATTTTAGGTTCATTTGGAAGCATTGTTTTTGGTATAGTTATTTGGGCTGCTTCTATTACTTCGGTTGTTGGCTGTGCTTATACTTCGGTAAGTTTTATTTCAAGCTTTAGCCCATGGCTTAAAAAGAATGAAAATAACATAATAATAGCATTTATAATATTTTCAACCTTAGTATTTTCTACCATAGGTCGTCCTACTCAAGTTTTAATTCTAGTTGGGACTTTAAACGGATTTATTTTACCTATTGCTTTATGTGTGATTTTGATTGCTGCATATAAGAAAAACATAGTAGGAGATTATAATCATTCTAAATTATTAGCTTTATTTGGTTGGATTATAACTATTGCTATGGCTTATTTATGCTACGAAACCACAATGAAATATATAAACTCTTAATCAAAAAGAATTTGAAATTCCTATTTCAAATTCTTTAATTTTTCAATGTAATTTCCAAGCAAATTCAAAAGGAATTTGAATTCGGAAATTGAGTTTTAAAAAATCCAAATTCCTATTTCAAATTCTTTAAAATTTATTTTAATTTAAGTTTATATTAGTATTATTGACAGATTTTTTTGAACTTCAAATTACACAATTTCCCCTTTATATTTTAGTCACATTTTAGCGGTTAGGCCTTACTCTCGTGGGAGGAAAAAAATGCGTGATTATTTAACAACAAGAACTCTTAGCAATGATGATTTTTATAAGTTAATCAAAAAAGCACTTTATTATAAAAATAACGATGGTTTTTTTAAAACTTATGAAAATAAAATCATAGCTAATTTATTTTTTGAAGATTCTACAAGAACAAGGACTAGTTTTGAAGTTGCCGAGCTTAAGCTTGGCTTTAGAGTGCTTAATTTTTCTGCAGCAAGTTCAAGTATCAATAAAGGCGAGAGTTTATATGATACTTGCAAGACTTTTGAAAGTCTTGGAACTAGCGTTTTAGTAATTAGGCATAAACAAAATAATTATTTTGATGAATTAAAAAATCTTAATGCAAAAATCATCAATGCAGGTGATGGCAGTGGAGCACATCCATCTCAATGTTTGCTTGATCTTATGACAATCTACGAACAATTTAATACTTTTGAAGGTTTAAAAATTGCTATCGTTGGAGATATTAAAAACTCTCGTGTAGCAAGGTCAAACAAAGATGCGCTTGAGCGACTTGGAGCTAAAGTGTTTTTAGTAGCACCGCCTATTTATCAAGATTTAGAATATAAAGATTATTACAAACTTGATGAAATAATTAACGAAATTGATGTTTGCATGCTACTTCGCATTCAGCACGAAAGACACGATAAAAACGAACTTGATTTAGCTAAATACAGAAATTCATTCGCCCTTACAATGGATAAATACAAAATGCTAAAAGAGAATGCAATCATTCTTCATCCAGCACCAATTAATAGAGATGTAGAGATTGATAGTTGTTTGGTTGAGTGTCCTAAATCAAGGATTTTTACACAAATGAGTAATGGTGTATTTGCCAGAATGGCAATATTAGATTATGTTTATGAAAGGATTTAAAATGCTTCTTAAAAATTGCAATGCGTTTATTGATAATGAATTTATTAATACAGATATTTTAATTGAAAATGAAAAGATTGTAAAAATCGCTCCTAATATTAATTATTGTGGCGAAGTAATTGATGTTAAAGGTAGGCTTGTTAGTGCAGGTTTTGTTGATATTCATCAGCATCTAAGAGAGCCAGGATATTCACACAAAGAGACAATTAAAACAGGCTCATTAGCAAATGCAAAAGGTGGAATTACCACAGCTTGCGCTATGCCAAACCTAAAGCCTGTGCCTGATAGCTTAGAGAATTTAAATCAGGAATTAGAACTTATTAAAAAAGATTCTTGCATGAAAGTCTTACCATACGGAGCAATTACACTTGAAGAAAAGGGGCAAAGCTTAGTTAATTTTAGTGAATTAGCACCTTTTGTATTTGCATTTAGTGATGATGGAAGAGGCGTTGCAAATGCAAAAATTATGAAAGATGCAATGATAGAATGTGCTAAGCTTAATAAATATGTAATTGCACATTGCGAGGATTTAGACTTAGTAGAAGGTGGTTTTATGCACGATGGCTTACAAGCAAAAAAGCTAGGTATAAAAGGAATTTCAAGCTCAAGCGAAAGCGTTCAAGTTGCAAGAGATATGCTACTTTGTAAAGAGACTAATTCAAATTATCATGTATGCCACATAAGTGCAAAAGAAAGCGTAAAAATGGTTGAACTTGGTAAGAGCTTAGGTGTAAATATAAGCTGCGAAGTAACCCCACATCATTTAATATCTTGCGATGAAGATATAAAAGAAGATAATGGAATGTGGAAAATGAACCCACCTTTAAGAAGTAAAGATGATAAAGATTATCTAATAAAAGCTTTAAATGAAGGCATAATTGAAGTAATCGCAACCGATCATGCTCCACATTCAAAAGATGAAAAGCAAGGTGGATTTTCTAAAGCGTATTTTGGAATTATAGGAAGCGAGTTTGCATTTTCGCTGCTTTATACAAAGCTAGTTAAGACGAATTTAGTAAGCCTAAAAACTATCTTAAACGCATTTAGCCTAAATCCTAAAAAAATCTTTAATTTAGAAAACGCAGGAGAGCTAAAAGTTGGCTCTAGGGCTGATATTGTTGTGATAGATTTAGAAAAAACTTGGGAATTAAAAGAAAGCGAAATTATAAGTCTTGGCAAAAACACACCTTATTTAGGTGAAGTTTTAAGCTCAAAAGTAATGCTAACAATTTGTGATGGAAAAATAATTTATAAAGGAGAATAAATGAAAGAGATTAAATCAATTTTAGTAATAGGAAGTGGTCCGATTATTATAGGTCAAGCTGCTGAGTTTGATTATGCAGGAACTCAAGCTTGTTTGTCGCTTAAAGAAGAAGGAAAAAGAGTAATTTTAATAAACTCAAATCCAGCCACCATAATGACTGATAAAAATATTGCAGATGAGATTTATATAGAGCCAATTACTTTAGAATTTGTAACAAAGGTTATTAAAAAAACTCGTCCTGATGCAATCTTAGCAACCTTAGGCGGACAAGTTGCACTTAATATGGCGATAGAATTAGATAAAGCCGGAGTGTTAAAAGAATTTGATATCAAGGTTTTAGGCTCAAGTTTAGAGACAATTAATAAGGCTGAAGATAGAGAATTATTTAGAAATTTAATGAATGAATTAAATGAGCCAGTTCCACCTAGTGTAATAGTAAATGATACTTTAAGTGCAATTTCATTTGCAAAAGAATGTGGCTATCCTGTCGTAGTTCGCCCTGCGTTTACAATGGGTGGAACAGGTGGTGGAATATGCGAAAATGAAGCTGAACTTAGAAAAATTACTCAAGAAGGCTTAACATATTCACCTACAAATCAGTGTTTAATAGAAAAATCAATAGCAGGATTCATAGAGCTTGAATATGAAGTTATAAGAGATAGAAAAGATCAAGCGATTTTAATTTGTGATATGGAAAATATAGACCCAGTTGGCATTCATACAGGCGATTCGCTTGTGGTTGCACCAACTCAAACACTTAGTCCTGAAATTAAACAAAAAATGATAAATGTAGCTTTAAAACTAATAAAAGCTTTAAAGATTGAGGGTGGTTGTAATGTTCAAATTGCACTAAATCCTAATACAAATGATTATTATATAATTGAAGTAAATCCTAGAGTATCACGCTCAAGTGCATTAGCTAGCAAGGCAACTTCTTTTCCTATTGCAAAAATTGCTGCAAAAATTGCACTTGGTAAAACTTTAGATGAGATTAAAAACGAAGCAAGTGGCTTAAGCTATCTTGAATATAAGCCAAACTTAGATTATGTTGTAACGAAAGCTCCTAGATTTGCCTTTGATAAGTTTAAAGATGCTAATAGATATTTAGGCACGCAAATGAAAGCAACAGGCGAAGTAATGGGGCTTGGAACTAGCTTAGCAGAAAGTATTTTAAAGGCTATTAAATCGCTTGAATATGGTATTTGTCATTTAGGGCTAAAAGATGGCGAAACTTATTCAGATGAAAAAATCAAAAAGCGTTTAAGTAAAGCAGGAGATGAGAGAATATTTTTTATAGGTGAGGCTTTAAGGCGAGGAATTAGCGTTGATGAGATTATGAGCCTTACAAAAATACAAAGATTATTCATTGAAACTTTTAAGCAAATTATTGATACAGAGCATGAATTAAAAGAAAAAAGATTTGATATAGAGGCTTTAAAAAAAGCTAAAAAATTAGGCCTAGCTGATAAAATCATCGCTCATCGTTGGCAATGTAGCCAAAAAGAAGTTTATGAATTAAGGGCTAAAAACAACATAAGACCTATTTATAAATGCGTTCAGCCGATTGATTATAAAAATAAAATCCCGAGTTTTTATTCAACTTATAATGATTTTAAAGATACAAATGAAATCAGCAAAAATCAAAAAATAATAGTTTTAGGCAGTGGTCCTATTAGAATAGGGCAAGGAATTGAGTTTGATTATTCTAGCGTTCATGCTATTTGGGCTATTAAAGAAATGGGCTATGAAGCAATCATAATTAATAATAATCCTGAAACTTTATCAACTGATTATAGTGTGGCTAATAAGCTTTATTTTGAGCCTTTAAGCAATGAAGAAGTTTTAGAAATTATTAATATTGAAAAACCTTTAGGAGTAATTGTTAGTTTTGGCGGACAAACTGCTATTAATTTAGCTGAGTTTTTAGAAGCGAATGGGGTTAAGATTTTAGGAACTAGTTTAGATAGTATAAATACGGCTGAAGATAGAAAATTATTTGAAAAATTAATGAGTGATTTAGGTTTAAATCAACCAAAAGGAATTACAGCAATTAGTGTTGATGAAGCTCTTAAAAATGCTAATTTGATAGGTTATCCTGTGCTAGTTCGCCCGTCGTTTGTATTAGGCGGAAGAGCTATGCAAATAGTATTTAACGATGAAGAACTTAAAAAATATATGCAAAATGCCACCGAAATTAGCCAAGATAAACCTATATTAATAGATAAATATTTATGTGGAAAAGAGCTAGAGATTGATTTAATATGCGATGGAGAAAATGTCTATATACCAAGTATTTTAGAACATATTGAAAGAGCAGGAGTGCATAGTGGAGATAGCACAGCAATAACTCCAAGTATTAGTATAAACGATGAGGTAAAGGCTAAGATTATTGATTATGCTAAAAAGCTTGCAATTGCTTTAAAAATCAAAGGTCTTTTAAATATACAATTCGTATATTATGAAAACGAGCTTTATGTATTAGAAGTAAATCCTAGAGCATCAAGAACATTGCCATTTTTAAGCAAGGTTTTAAATAAAAATCTAGCAAATATAGCTCTTAAAGTTGCTTTAGGAAAGGGCTTAAAAGAATTAGGCATTAGTAAAGAATACGAAGAAGTAAAGGGTATGTATTATGTAAAAGTTCCTGTTTTTTCATTTTCTAAACTTGCTTTAGTTGATACTATTTTAGGCCCTGAGATGAAAAGCACAGGAGAAGTTTTAGGAGCAAGTGTAAGTCCTAATAAAGCTATATTTAAAGGCTTATTAGCTAGTGGAATTAGCATTAAAGAATATAGCAAGGTTTTATTTAGCATTGATGATAAAAATAAGCCTGAAGCTTTAGAATTAGCTCGTGGTTTTAGCGCTTTAGGATATGAAATATTAGCTACTTTAAATACAGCAAATTATTTTGCTACAAATGGCGTAAAAGTAAGCAAGGTTGATAGGCTTAGCGAAAGTGATGAGATAATTACAAAGCTTGTAAATAAGCAAATTTCGCTAGTAATTAACACTCCAAGCGATGCAAAATCTAGCCTTAGCGATGGCTTTAAAATAAGAAGAGCTGCAAGTGAGAGTAAGGTCGCAAGTTTTACAAATCTTGATATTGCAAAAGCTTATTTAAAGGCTTTAGAGGAAATAAGCTTAAATATTTATTCTTTATAAATTTTAATTTCCTGTTTTAAGAATTTAAAACAGGAATTAGAGTTTTATTTAATTATTTAAACAATATTTATAGTTTTATTTATGATTAAGTTTTGTTTAATTTTAAAAATATAATGCAAATTTTTTATACAAAAAAACAAGGAAAAAAATGAATAAGAAAATTAAATTATCTTTATGTGTTTTAATGGCTACTCAGAGTTTAATGGCTGTTACTCATGCAAATAATACATCAGCAGATTATGTAGATAGTAATGTTTATTATCCACTAGATGATTACAATATTACCCATAATATAACTGCGAAAGATTTGGATATTAAAAATTCAACTATTAATGGTACTAAAATGACAGCTGATAGTATAAAGCTTGATAAAACAACTTCTACTGAAGGCTCAAGTTTTGTAGGAAATAATATTACTATTAGCAATGGTTCTAATATAAAAGGAAGTTTTACTCATAATAATTCTATATTAAATAAGATAGATAAATTAAGTATCTCAAATAGTAATGTAACAGCTAGCGGGACTACTAATGTAAATGCTTTAGATTTACAAGCAGAAGCTGTATTTAGTGGAGATTTAAATATTGATTATTTTTCTAATTCGGATGGGAAATTACAAGGTAGTAAAGATAAGCTTTTGAACTTAACTATAACAGATGCTGTACCTTTAAATACTTTATCTAATATGGATTATGTAAGTTTTAATTATGAGTGCGATTTTGGAGGTTGTAACATAGATGCAAGTGGAAAAACTATAAGTAATTCAATTTTTAATTTAATTAAAAATGGTTCTAGAATGAATAATATAAATGCTAATAATTCTACTTTTAATAGTAAAGATTTTGGTGTTATAGAATTTATTAGCGGAAATATAACTAATAGTGTAATTAATATAGGGTTTCAAAACATAATAAGTGCTAATACAAATAATGCTACTATTAATCTAAACCATGCAACAATGATACCAAATTCACAACTAATTATACAAGCAGGCGAGCATACTAATATGAAGGTAAATGATAATAGCCAAGGAGAATTTATCATACAAAGTATGCATATGGATCCGGACTCTATGGATTTTAAACCAAATGCAAGTCCTACAAAGGTTCAAGCAACAATTACAAGCAATTTAAATAAACTCACTAGCACTATTGTATTTCAATTTGGCCCTAGTTCAACTATTATAAAAAACAAAGGAGAAATTGAGCTAGATATCAAAACAGCTGATGGAGTAAGTATAAAAGATGTAGAATTAGATAAATTTACTCTAAAAGAAAACTCAGATATAAAAGCTTCAAATGTAGTTTTAAGTGATGGTGCGATAAATGGTAAAATAACTGCCACTAAGGCAAACTTAGATAATATGAGAGTTTCAACTGGGCTAATTACAGCTAATGATATAACTTTAAGTAATTCAAAAAGTGTGAATATTCACACAATAAATGCAACGCTAAAAGATACCGAAGTAGGCACAGCTTACATTGAAAATATCTCAAAAGATAGCCAGAATGTAACATTTATTGGAAAGCTAACAACCACAAATGAATTAAATGCTGATATATTTAATTTCAAAAACGATGTAGAAGTAGCGGGGGGGGGTATTTTTAACTCTAGTAAAGATACAGGGTATAAAAATGTAAAAGCAAATATTATAAATATAAGCGATACAACTTTAATTAATAGAGTTTCAAATAAACTAGAAGCAAATACAATAAATCTTAGCAATACTACAAGTGATTATAACGCAAGTGCAAACATTATAAATATAGATAAAAATAGCAATATAAATGGCAATCTTGATTTTAGCGATACTTTAAATATAGATAATTCAACAATAGGTGGCAAAATCACAAATCAAGCAGGAGCAAAGCTACTTAAAATCACGAATGATTCAATAATTAATGCAGAGATTGATACTGATACGAAGTTTTTAGGTATAGGTAATAAGGGCAATATCTTTAATGCAAGTGTTAGTGTGGGAGAATTTGGCGATGATAATATAAATAATATCTTTACAAAGGATTTTACAAGTAAAGGCAATGCTTGGGCTGATGATAATACATTTTTAGATACTTTAAATGTAGAAGATACTTTATATGCAAGTAAATCAAATACCTTTGCTGATATTAACGCAAAAAATCTTAATTTCACAGGCACAGGCTTAATAGAATTAAATAATCACGATTTAAGAGCAGACGGGAGCGCAATAATCGATGGAATGGAAGTAAATGCTTATAATTTTTTAATGAATAATGCAGAGATTAAGAATACTAATACAATGGCTTATTTATTAGGTAATAAAGAAACTCCTATAAAAAATCCTGCAAATATCTATAAACCAACTATTACAAGTGGAACTTATATTTTAAATGATATGTCAAACAAAGGCGGTATTAGAGCAAATGCTGTAAATACTGCTAATTCTCATTTAGTAGGGCAGTTTGCTACGAATGATTTAGTATCTAATGATACTAATTATTATCTTTTAGGTGGTGGAATTGATACTACACTTTATGAGAGCTTTAGTGGGGCTGTAATTGCTAGAAATAGTGCTAGTGGAGCTAATAATAATATTAGGATTAATAATACTAATATTTTAGGTCTTACTAAAGGCTTAGTTCCTGTTGCCATCGTAAAAGAAAGTGATATTACAAGAGCAAATGCACTTAGCAAGGATTATTTTAAGCTTTCATATATTAGGGGAACTAATACATATTCATTTAATGAAAATATGGAGCATTACAAAAAGTTTGTAACACAAGATGGCAAAGTATATCACGCATGGTTAGTAGGTAGCACGATACACGGCGATGATATGGGAGAGCTTAATGAAGGCAATGTAGAAGGCGTTGCAAATGGCACAGATGAGAGCTTTAACGCAGCAATTATTGCAAATGGTAATGCAAATGCAGGAACATCTCCAAAAGATACTAATGTTAATGAAGTTTATGAAGAGATTAAAAACACAACTGCAAGTGATGTTATCTTAAAATACGATGAAGAAGTAGGGCTTATTTTTGAAGGTTTAGATGAAGAAAAGGGCAATGCAATAGATGAAATCGCAAGCTTAGATGAATATATCAAAAATCTTGTTTTAAACTCTAGCAAACAAAGATTAGTAGGGATTAAAGACTTATCTCATGGTTTAGGGTTTTGGTATGATGCGTATGCTGGTAAGGCTAGCACAAATTTAAGTGATTTAAAATACAAAGGCTTAAGCTTTGGAATTGATAAGAAATTTGAAAATTCTAATAATGATTTATATTTTGGTCTATATGCAAATACTATGCAAGTAGATGTAAGTAAGACTATAAAAGCTAGTATTGATTCAAAAAGTGCGGGATTTTATACGAGCGCAATTTATCACAATGGCTTATATTTAGACTTTTTAGCTGCAATTACAGGTGCAAAAAGCGATGTAGAAGAAAGCGCATTTACTACTATGAGTAATAAGAGTAATATATTTTTAGCAAGTGCAGCGATAGGCTTTAAGTATGGTGAAAAGCTTTATGTAGAGCCATCTTTTGGGCTTAATTATGCTTATATGCCTTCAATGAAATTTAAAGAAGACATAACAGAAGTTACGAGATTTAAAAAATCATTATTTAGTATTTTGCCAAGCTTTAAAGTAGGTTATCAAAACGATAAAATAGACTTTTATACAAGCTTAACAATAGAAAAAGATTTAAGCACAAGTCCTTATGTAGAAATAGAAGATGATTATGTGATAGTGCAAAGACACGGCGAAAAGGATTTTAGGCTAAAAACATCAGCTGGAATTGATTATAAAGCAAGTGATTTTACAAATATAAAGTTTGATTTTACTAAGGATTTTTATGGAAACTTTAATAATGATTATAGATTTAATCTAGGAGTAAGACATAGCTTTTAAAATATTTGTCTTAAATATTTAAAGAATTTGAAATAGGAATTACAAAATTCCTATTTTACAATCTACACAATACTTATTCATGCTATTAATTTTAGTATTAAAAATGATGATTATTTACGATTTTTAATTAGATTTAGGTTTTAATTTCTTTTTAAGGAGAAGCTATGAAAAAGCTTTTATGGGTTGCTATTGCTATCCTTGGAGCGTTTTGTATGGGCGTTATTGCACTAAATAACGGCGAGAGCATAAATGCTGCTTGGATTGTTATAGCTGCTGTTTGTATTTATACAATCGGCTATAGATTTTATGCTTTGTTTGTTGAAACTAAACTTTGCGGTGTTGATGCTAGTAGGATTACTCCTGCTGTTGCATTAAATGATGGAAAAGACTATGTTCCTACAAACAAATATGTATTATTCGGTCATCACTTTGCAGCAATTGCAGGAGCTGGACCACTTGTTGGACCAATTCTAGCAGCTCAAATGGGATACTTGCCTAGTGTTTTATGGATTTTAATAGGCGGTGTTTTAGTAGGTAGCGTGCATGATTTTGTGGTGCTTTTTGTATCTAGTAGAAGAGGTGGAAAGAGCCTTGGTGAAATGATAAAAGATGAAATGGGTAATTTCGTAGGCGCTATTTCTATGCTAGGAATTTTTTTGATTATGTTAATTATCATTGCAATTTTGGCAATGGTTGTTGTAAAAGCTTTAGCTCACTCTCCTTGGGGAACATTTACGATAGCTTCAACAATTCCTATTGCGATATTTATGGGAATTTATATGAGATTTATTCGCCCAGGTGCTGTTGGAGAAGCTAGTATAATAGGCTTTGTTTTACTTATGCTTGCACTTTATTTTGGTAAAGTTGTAGCAAATGACCCAGAATTAGCGAGACATTTTGATTTTAGCGTTCTTGAACTTAGCTTTATAATGATGGGTTATGGAATGATTGCTGCAATTTTACCTGTTTGGTTTTTGCTAGCACCTAGAGATTATTTATCAACTTTCTTAAAAATCGGTGTTATTGTGATAATGGCTGCTTGCGTTGTTTTAGTTTTACCTGAGATTAAAATGGCTAAGGTTACAAAATTCGTTGATGGCACAGGTCCGGTTTTTGCTGGTGGATTATTTCCATTTTTATTTATAAATATTGCTTGTGGGGCGATTTCAGGCTTTCACGCATTAATTTCTAGTGGAACAAGTCCAAAAATGCTAGAAAACGAATCTCAGGCAAAAATGGTAGGCTATGGTTCAATGCTAATGGAAAGTGCTGTTGCAATAATGGCTCTTATTGCTGCTTGTATCTTGCAGCCTGGAGTATATTTTGCAATAAACTCAGCACCTGCAATTATAGGCACTACGCTTGAAAGTGCAGCTGCTACCATTAGTGCTTGGGGCTTTAGCGTAACACCTGCTGATATACAAAATCTTGCAAATGACATAGGAGAAGCTAGTGTTTTAAGTAGAACGGGTGGAGCACCTACATTTGCAATTGGCTTATCATTAATCATTCACGAATTAATCGGTGGAAAAGAAATGATGGCGTTTTGGTATCACTTCGCGATTTTATTTGAAGCTTTATTTATCTTAACAGCAGTTGATGCAGGAACTAGAACTTGTAGATTTATGGTTCAAGATATGTTAGGAAATATTTATAAGCCACTTGCAAATACAAGCAATTTAGGAGCAAATATATTTGCAACTATTATTTGCGTTGCTGGTTGGGGCTGGTTCTTATATGGCGGAGCGATTGACCCACTTGGTGGGATTTACTCACTTTGGTCGCTATTTGGTGTATCAAATCAGCTTTTAGCAGTGGTTGCTATGTTTTTATGTGCTTCAGTGTTTATTAAAATGGGAAAAAGAAAGTATATTTTAGCGATAATCTTGCCTGCACTTTTTGTAATCTCTACAACATTTACAGCAGGAATTGCAAAAATTATGCCACAAAGTGAAAGCAAAATCGCTAATTCTATTTCTCACGTTGCAACAGTTCAAATAAATTTTGCTAAAGCAGATGATTTAATGGCAAAAATTAATGCAGGAGATACAAGCGAAGCAACAGCAAAAGAACTAGCAAAAGCTAAGCAAATTGCAAATTCAAACGTTGTAAATGCAATTTTAACTATATTTTTCTTGTTAGTTACAATTATCGTTGGGCTTAAGTTTGTAATGATTTTAAGAGAAAGCTATACAGGTAGATTTTCTATACCATTAAAAGAAGTGGTATATGAAAAAGCAGCTTCGTGAGTTCTTTTACGCTTTAGCTGGTGCGCCTGATTATGAAAAATATTTAGAGCATTTTAAAAAAATGCACCCTGATAAAACTCCTTTAAGTAAAAAGGAGTTTTTCATAGAGCAAACCAGCAAGCGTAAAACAAAATGCTGATAAAGATAAGTAGCTAGTTTAGCTAATACAAATTATCTTTATTAGCAATTTTTACTTACATTTAGAGTTATCAAGTTTAAGTTTTTGGAATTTAAAATAGGAATTTCAATTTTTTTAGTGATTATTTTTTTAAATTATTTTAGGGGAAAGGAGAAGGATTTAAATTGCGAAGTTGTTTTCTTGCTCCTTTTTATAAAAAGTATTATAAAAATTCCAAAAAACCTTTTTTAAGAAAAATGAAATTCCTATTTCAAATTCTTTTTGAATTTGTTTAGAAATTACATTGAAAATTTAAAGAATTTGAAATAGGAATTTGAGTGTAGTTTTGTTTGAATTAAGTTGTTTTTTTTTAAACAATTTTTTAGATTTTAGATAATTTCAAATTCCTGTTTTAAATTCTTAAATTTTAAATTATTTGATAATTCACTTAAACTAATATTGTGTAAAGCTAGAAAAAATCTAAGATTTTTAGGCACTTTTGCTATTCTAAACATTTCTTTTTGATTTTTGCTTAGTTTAAAAATCGCTTTTAAAAATACCAAAAAATAACCTTTATAAACACAAACACAAACGCAATTTCTCCCAAAATAAAGCTCAGCTTCGTTGTTTTTAGCCAAAAGATTTTTTAATTCTATTTTTTGCTTTGTTGAGCTTATAAAACCTAGTTTTTTGATTGCTTTATCTATTGCGTTTTCGTTTAAACAAAAATAAATACCTTTATATGAAAATGCATCTTTACATATTTTGCTTTTATCGTTTTCTAAATAATTTAGAGTGTTTTTAACGCCATTTGAATAGCTATTTATGAATTCATTTGCGTATTTTAATCTTATTTCATTTCTTTTATATTTAGTATCAAAATTGCTTTCATCTTGAAAATATTCATATTTGTTTTGCTCTAAATATTGCATGATTTCATCTTTGCTGACATTTATTAATGGGCGAATAATTTTATAATTTTTTCTATTATCAATACCATTAAAGCCAAGCAAATTACAAAGTCCTGCACCTTTTGCAAATTGCATTAAAAACCATTCAAATCTATCATTTAGATTATGAGCTATTATTAAATTATCATAATTACACATAAGCTCATCAAAGAACTCATATCTATAATTTCTAGCATTATTTTCAAAATTATTTTGTGCTAGATTTGCGTGTTTTATATAAATGTTTTTTCCGTATTTTTTAGCTAAATTTCTAGCTTTTTCTTCTTCTTCATCTGAATTTATTCTTGTGTGATAATTTACTAAGCACAAATCAAACTCGCAATTATCTAACAAAGCATAAAAAAGTGCCGTGCTATCAGTGCCATGAGAAAAGGCTAAAAGGTTTTTTTTGCCTTTTAGCTCGTCTAAAAAATCAATTTTCATAGCGTCTTAGAGCTGTTGCGATTAATGTTTTTTCATTTACTTGCGTAATTTTACAAACTATTAAATCGCCCACTTTTAAATCTTGCACTTCGCTTTCGTTTATTAGTATTTCTCCATCAATATCTCTATCAAATAAAAGTGGCTTAGCACCTATGAAAAACTCTCCTTCGCTAGATTCACCCAAACAACTTGCTATGATTTCTTGATTTAGCATTTTTGCAAAACTTTGATTTATCTTTTCATCTACTATTTTTTCAATTTTTTTAAGTCTTGCTTTTATTGTATTTGCGTGAATTTGTGGCATTTCGTAAGCTGCTGTGTCTTCTTCTTTTGAATATGCAAATACGCTAATTCTATCAAAATCAAATTCTTTTATAAACTCACATAAATCATTAAAATCTTCTTCACTCTCACCTGGGTGTCCTACGATAAAGCCAGTTCTTAAAAAGCTATTAGGAGCTTTTCTCATTTGTTCTAAAAAGCTAATTGCCTTAGCCTTATCATATCCACGCTTCATAATCTTTAGCAAATTATTGCTTGAATGCTGAAGTGGCATATCAAAATAATTTACAAATACTTTTGAATCAATGATTTTAGCAATTAAACTTGGCTTTAGTGAGCTTGGATATAGATATAAAATTCTTGCAGCTTTAACGCCTTTTATTTTTTCAATTTCATCTATTAATTTCTCTAAACCATCGCTAATATTTAAATCCTTTAAATAAGAGCTTGTATCTTGAGCAATGAAAGAAAAATCATAATAGCCTTTCTCAACAAGTCCTTTTACTTCTTTTGCTACGTCAAGAACACTGCGTGATTTTAACTTACCTTTAAAGCTAGGAATTGCACAAAAGCTACATTTTTGATTACAGCCTTCAGCGATTTTAATATATGCGTGAGTATTTGAGCCTGTTATAACTCTTTTAGCGTTTGCGTCTTGTAAATATACAAAATCTCTAAATCTACTTTCACGATTTGCAATTAGCTCATCAATTTTTTCATATTCGCTAACCCCTGCAAATAAATCAACTTCAGGTAATTCTTTTACTAATTCATCTTTATAGCGTTGCATCAAGCAGCCTGTAACAACCAAAATTGAATCTTTTTTTCTAATTTCGTGAAGTTCTAAAATCGCATTTATACTCTCAATTTTTGCACTTTTTATAAAGCCACAGGTATTTACTATCAAAACATCAGCTTCGCTAGCTTCGTTTGTAATTTCGTATTCTTTTAAACGCCCTAGCATGATTTCACTATCTACTAGATTTTTATTACAGCCTAAACTTTGTAAAAATAATTTCATTAAAAATTCCTTTAAAAAAAGCTATTATCTTAATAAATTTTAGCTAAGATTTGCCTTTAAAATTACAATTACGGAGTAAATTTTGGATACTTATGAATTCGGCGAATTACTAAAAGAACTAAGAATAAAATTAGAAAATATAGAAAAAATCATAAAACCAAACGAAGCAAAAAAAAGACTACAAGAAATAGAAAAAGAACAAGAAAATCCAGAACTATGGTCTCAAGCCAAAAAAGCTGCAGAACTTGGAAAAGAAAAAACAAAACTAAATCAATTAGTTTCAAAATACGAGATTGCTTATAGTGAATTAATAGGCACAATTGAATTATTTGAATTAGCTTGTAAAGAAAATGATATAGACACATTAGAAGCTTTATATGCTGATAGCCAAACTCTTGAAGATACTATAAAAAGTCTTGAGATTTCAATGCTTTTAAGTGGAGAAAATGATTCTAAAAACGCAATTATTAATATTCACCCAGGAGCAGGCGGAACAGAGAGTAACGATTGGGCTAGTATAGTTTATAGAATGTATTTAAGATTTTGTGAAAGAGAAGGCTTTAAGGTTGAAACACTTGATTACCAAGAAGGTGATGAAGCAGGGATAAAAGATGTTAGCTTTGTTGCTCGTGGGCTTAATGCTTACGGATATTTTAAGGCTGAACACGGAGTTCATAGACTTGTAAGAATTAGCCCATTTGATAGCAATGCAAGACGCCATACTAGTTTTTGTAGCGTAATCGTTGCACCTGAAATTGATGATGATATAGAAATTGAAATTGAAGAAAAAGATATAAGAATTGATTATTATAGAGCAAGTGGTGCGGGCGGACAACATGTAAATAAGACAGAGAGTGCTGTAAGAATTACTCATATTCCAACAGGAATTGTAGTTCAATGTCAAAACGATAGAAGTCAGCATAAAAACAAAGCCACAGCTTATAAAATGCTTCGCTCAAGACTTTATGAGCTTGAAATGGAGAAATTAAATGATGGCAAAGATACAGGAGGAGTTGGTGAAAATAGTTTCGGACATCAAATTCGCTCTTATGTTTTAGCTCCTTATCAGCAAGTAAAAGACGCTAGAAGCAATGAAGCATTTAGTCAAGTTGATGCGATACTTGATGGCGATATTAAAAAAATGATAGAAGGCGTTTTAATTGCACAAAAGGGCGATAATGAATAAAGAAATAGCTTTGCTTGCTTTAAAAGATAAGATTAGCGAAGAAGATTTATTTATATTAAGCACTAAAGATAATGCAGATTTTTCCAAGATATGCTTACTTGATTTAAAAAGCCCTTTAACAGGGCTTGTTTTAGGATTATTTTTAGGAGTACTTGGGGTTGATAGATTTTATAAAGGCGATATATTTTTAGGAATTATCAAAATTTTTGTAAATTTGATAACATTTGGTATTTGGTGGCTTTTAGATTTATTTTTAGTTTATCATGGGATTAAAAAGGATAATTTTCAAAAGATTTTGATGGTAATTTGAAGGAAAATTTATGCAAGAGAGCGAATTAGTATATTTGTTAGGCAAGATAAAATCTAATGATTTAGTGAGTTTAAAAGATAAGAATTTAGATAAAAAGATTTTATTAGCACTTAACCTAAAATCTCCAAAAATAGGGGTGATATTAGGAATATTTTTTGGTGTTTTTGGGGTTGATAGATTTTATAAAGGCGATATATTTTTAGGAATTATTAAGCTTATTTTGTCTTTTATCTCTCATGCTGCTTTATTTACTGCTTTTTTAAGTGCTTTGAGTGTTATTGTATATGCTGCACCAGATGCACCGCCTGCGCCACCTAATTTAGAGCAAGAAATAGATACAATCATTTTGTATTGTTTTGGTATATGGTTTTTGTTTATGATTTATATCGTTTGTGATTTATTTTTAGTCTATCGTGGGATTAAAAAGGATAATTTTCAAAAGATTTTGATGGTAATTTGATGTGGAATTTGAAATAGGATTTATTAATGAAAGAATATCAAGCTTTGTATTTAAAAACATATTTAAATACTAAACAAATACTAAGCTTAGAAGATAAAAATTTGAATAATAATGCTCTTTTTATGCTTAATTTAAAATCTCCTAAAATGGCATTAATTTTAGGGATATTTCTTGGAAGTTTTGGAGTTGATAGATTTTATAAAGGTAATATACTTTTAGGAATTATTAGATTGTTAGGTGGTGTAATTTCATATTTTTTATTTATTGCATTTCAAGGACTTGCTATGCTTTTTGGGCGTGGCGTTGAGAGTAATGAAAATGCTGATTTGATAGTCTTATCTTGCCTTGCATTATGGGTACTTATTAATTTTTTTATTTATTTTGATGTATTTTTAGTTTATCGTGGTATAAAAAATGATAATTTTCAAAAGATTTTAAGTGTAATAAAGGATGAAAATTGAATATATTTTTAATATTAATAATAATTTTAGGCATTATTGGATTTATTACTGGTAAAGGTATTATTAGAACTATCTTTTCATTTTTTGCTATTGCAATTGGCACTATTATAACTGCTATTTTAGGGCTTATTGGAGCGATATTGCTACCATTTTTCTTCAAAGGAAATATTTTAAACAATCAATTTAGTCAAATGAAAGGCGGATATGCTGAATATTTAGTAGCTTTAATTGCAAAGATTGCAAAGCTAGACGGCGTAATATCTCCTAAAGAAGCTGAGTTTATAAAGCTAATACTAGATAAAAATTCATATAATTTAGTTGAGCGTGAAAGATTAAAACAAGTTTTTAAAGATGCTAAAGAAAATCCAGAAAATTACAAACTTGTAGCACAAGAACTTAAAAATAATTTCACTCTTAATAAACATGAAAAGCTAAATATTATGCAAAGCTTACTTTTTTGTGCGAGTATTGATGGCTTTAGCGAAAGAAAGATTTCAGCCTTAAAAGAGATTGCAGAAATTTTTGAAGTTTCAAATGAATTTGCACAATTTATTAATTTTGGTAACAATACGCGAAAAAATAAGCAAAGTATAAAAGACCCTTATAAGGTCTTAGAATTAAGTCCAAATGCAAGCTTAGTAGAAGTAAAAGCAGCATATAGAAGACTTGCGAAAAAATATCATCCTGATATACTAAATACAAAAAATCTTAGTGAAGATGAATTAAGAGCAGGTATAGAAAAGTTTCATGAAATAAATGAAGCTTATGAAATTTTAAAAGAAAAATTGAGTTAAGGAAGATAAGTGGTTGTATTAATAACAGGAGTTGCAGGATATATTGGTTCAGCTACTGCAACTAGGTTTTTAGAAGCTGGTCATAAGGTTATTGGAATTGATAATTTAAGTGGAAAAAATAAAAAAGCTATTAAAAATATTAAAAAATATTATGAAATAGATTTTTATGAAGTTGATATTTCAAATGGCAATGCTTTAGAAGATGTTGTAAGTAGATTTAAAATAGATATGGTTTTTCATTTTGCAGCAAGCACTAATGAAAACTTTAGCAAAAAAGACAATCTAACATTTTATGAAAACAATATCATAAATCTTTTTAAAGTTTTAAAGGTTATGAAAAAGCATAAGATTAATAATTTAATCTATCCATCAAGTATATTTGCAAAAATAGGCTTAGAGAATACAAATGATGCTTATGTTAAAACAAAGATTTTAGCAGAAAATATGATTCGTGATTATGCGAATACTAATCCTGATTTTTCTTATGCAATTTTAAGATATTGCAATATCGCTGGATATTATTCTAAGATATTTTTAGGAGAATTCGAGCATTATTCAATAATTAAAAATGTTGCAAGGCTTGCTTGCGGAAAAGCTGAATTAGGTCGTGATTTTATTTATGATGAGAATTATCATTTCGTTCATATTGATGATGTTGTAAATATTAATCTAAAAATTGCTAATGAATTGCACGAAAAAAGACAAAATATATGCACCACAATTGCAAGTAAAGAAAGTATAAGCGTAAAAGAATTAGTAGCTTTAATAGAAAAGCTAAGCAAAAAAGACATAAATATAACAATAGCTTTAAAAAATGAGCATAAGCATGAAGAAAAATTTTGCAATTATTTAGAGTATGAATTAGAGTATTCTATTGAAGATATTTGTAAAAATCAATTAGAGCATGAAGCTAGGTTTTAATGTTTAGATATTTATTACTAAAGTATGAAAAAGAAAATTTAATAAAATTTTTAAAAGAATTTGATTTAAGATATGAAGAAGATATAGAATACGCTTTAGTTTATGAAGAAAACGACGAGATAAAAGCTTGCGCTTGTATAAGTGGCAATATAGTAAAATGTATTGCCATTGATAAATCTTTGCAAGGCAATAATTTTAGTGCAACACTGCTTAGCCAAATTGCTGATAAATTAAGAGAGCTTAATATAAATGAATATTTTATATTTACAAAGCCATGTAATGCTAAGATATTTTCAAATTTAGGGCTTTATTTATTATGCAAAACTCCTGATATTGCTCTTTTTGAAAATACTAAGCTAAATTACGAAAAGTATAAATTTGATTTAGAAAAGCATTACAAAAAAGCTAATAAAATAGGTGCAATTGTAATGAATTTAAATCCTATGAGTAAGGGGCATTTGTATTTAATAAAAGAAGCTTTAAAGCAATGCGATATTTTACATATATTTATTTTAAGTGAAGATTTAAGTATGTTTAGCACTGATGCAAGAATACAGATTGCTAAAAACGAGCTAAAAGAATATAAAAATATAATAATTCACGAAAGCAAAAATTACATAATCTCAAAAGCTACATTTCCTACATATTTTTTAAAAGATAGTGCTGATATAAATGAAGTTTATTCAAGACTTGATATAACTTTATTTGCTACAAAAATAGCGCCTATTTTAGGGATAAACATTAGATTTTTTGGAAGTGAGCCAAACGATAAAATTACAAATGATTATAATGAAAAAGCAAAAGAAATTTTAAAAGAATTTGAAATAGGATTTTGCGAAGTGCCAAGACTTGAAATTAATAATGAAGTAGTAAGTGCTAGTAGAATTAGGAAAATTATTTTAAATGATAAGGATTATTTAAATAATGAAGAGTTACAATTGCTCTGCACAAATTCAACTTATGAATATTTAAAAAATAATTTAATAACTAAAAATTAAGTTATCTTTGCAATAATAAAACAAAACTTAAAAAATTTAATTAATTAGGAGATTTGATGATTACAACCGTTGCTAGTGCAGGTTCGCTTGAATCAGGCGATGTTTTAATTAGTATAAGTCCAGCAAATGTTGGAAGAAAGATTGAGCTAAATTCAAGTGTTTATAAACAATTTGGCGAAGATATTTTAAAAAGTGTTAATGAAATCTTAGATGAATACGAAGTAAAAAACGCAACAATTAAGATTGAAGATAAAGGAGCGCTTGATTTAGTAATCCGTGCAAGGCTTAAAACTGCAATTTTTAGAGCTAGTTTAAAAGATTATAATTGGGAGAATGAATTATGCTAAATAAAGATAGATTAAGAAGAAGTATGATGTTCTTACCAGGCAATGCACCTGCTAAGCTAATTGATGCACATATTTATGGAAGTGATTCAATTATGATTGACTTAGAAGATGCTGTAAGTATTTCAGCAAAAGACGCTGCTAGAATGCTAACTTATGAAACTCTAAAAAAGATTAATTATGGCACAACAGAAGTAGTAGTTAGAATAAATGCTCTTAATTCTCCTTATGGAAGAGATGATGTGATTGCTATGGTTAGTGCAGGGGTTGATGTTATTAGACTTCCAAAAACCGATAACGCAAACGAAGTAAAAGAAGTAGATGAATTAATAAGCGAAATTGAATATAAATTAAATCGTCCTAAAAAAACACTAATCCTAGCAGCAATTGAGAGTGCTAGTGGGGTAATTAATGCTTGCGAGATTGCAAAGGCTAGTGATAGATTAATGGGGATTGCTTTAGGTGCTGAAGATTATGTAACAAATCTAAAAACAACTAGAAGCAAGCACGCAATGGAGCTTTATTATGCAAGAGAGCAAATCGTTCATGCTGCAAGAAGTAATGATTTATATTGCTTTGATACCGTTTTTTCAGATATTAAAGATAAGGCTGCTTTTGCTGAAGAAGTGCAATTTATTAAAGATTTAGGATTTGATGGAAAATCAGTAGTTCATCCAAGTCAAATCAAAATAGTTCATGATATTTATGCTCCAAAAGAAAAAGAAATAATAAACGCAATAAAAGTTGTAAATGCAGCTAAAGAAGCTGAAAAGAATAATATCGGAGTAATTTCAGTAGATGGAAAAATGGTTGATAGACCAATAATTATAAGAGCTTTAAGAGTAATTGAACTAGCAAAAGCTAGCGGGCTTTATAAGGAGGAGTTTTAATGTTTAAATTAAACGCAGTAAATAGAAAAATCCCAAATAAAATAGAAAATTATAAAGATGTAGTTGTATATAGTGGGGAGTTAAAACAACCTAAAGAGCGTAAAATCGGTGCAGCAATTAGAGTTGGCAAAAAGCAAGATAAAATCACACAAGATTTAAAAGATGCGATAATTAAATCAGGGCTTAAAGATGGTATGACAATAAGCTTTCATCATCACTTTAGAAGTGGCGATTATATAGTAAATCTAGTTTTAGATGAGATTGCTAAACTTGGTATTAAAAATATTTGCGTGGCTGCAAGTTCGCTTTCAACTTGCCATAAACCTTTAATAGAGCATATTAAAAATGGCGTTGTTACAAGCTTACAAACAAGTGGCTTAAGAGATCCATTAGGTTCATTCATTTCTCAAGGTGGTTTAAAAACTCCTGTAATTATTCGCTCACATGGAGGCCGTGCAAGAGCTATTGAAGATGGTTCGCTTAAAATTGATGTAGCATTCATAGGAGCTCCAAGTTGCGATAAATTCGGCAATATCAATGGCTACACAGGAAAATCAGCTTGTGGAAGTTTAGGTTATGCTAAAGTTGATGCTATGTATGCAAATAAAGTTGTTGCAATTACTGATAATTTGGTTGATGGAATAAATCTTCCTGCAAGTATTGACCAAACTATGGTTGATTATGTTTGCGAGATTGAAAGTATCGGAGATCCAAAAGGAATAGTTTCAGGTGCAATTCGCTTTAATGATAATCCAAGAGATATTTTAATCGCTCAAAATGCTTTAAAATGTATTTTAGCTTCAGGTTTATTTAAAAATGGCTTTAGCTTTCAAACAGGAGCTGCAGGTGCTAGCTTAGCTGTTACAAAGCTTTTAAAAGATGAGATGATTAAACATAATGTAAAGGCAAGTTTAGGCTTAGGTGGGATTACAGGGGCTTTAGTTGATTTGCATGAAAGTGGTTTAATGGATGCACTTTTTGATACTCAAAGCTTTGATTTAGATGCAGTAAGCTCACTTGCAAAAAATCCTAAGCATTATGAGATTTCAGCTTCATTTTATGCAAACCCAAATCTAGTAACACCAGCAGTAAATCAGCTTGATTTTGTAATGTTAGGAGCTTTAGAAATTGATACTAGCTTTAACGTAAATGTTATTACAACTTCAACAGGAGTGATAAATCAAGCAATAGGCGGACACCAAGATACAGCAGAAGGTGCAAAAATTTCAATGATATTAGCTCCATTGATTCGTGCTAGAATTCCTATCATTGTAGATAGTGTTAGCACGGTTTGCACCCCAGGAGCAAATGTTGATGTGGTTTGCACGGATTATGGAATTGCTGTAAATCCAAAAAGAACTGATTTGATAGAAAACTTTACAAAAGCTGGTATTAAGCTATACACCATAGAAGAATTAAAAGAAATGGCAGAAAATATAACAGGCAAGCCTGCTAGCATAAAATTTGGTGATGAAATCGTAGGCGTTGTAGAATATCGTGATGGCAGCGTTTTAGACGTAATTTATAAATCTTTATAATTTTAAAATCCTATTTCAAATTCCTTTGGTAATTTTTAGAATTTGAAATAGGAATAAACAATCAAATTAAAAATCTTAATGTTGAAAAATGTGTGATTTATTAAGGTTTTTGATATTTATTAAAGTAAATCACATAAATTATTCTAATCAATTTGTGCAAGATTTTAAAGCTTAAAATAAAAGAATTTGAATTAGGAATTAGCTTTTAAATTGTTTTAAGCACTGTAAGACAATTTTTAAAATTTAAAAATAATGCCAGTTTATATCAAAGTAAAATAAGATTTTGGTTTTTTAAGGTTAAATATTGTTTTTAAATTCCTATTGCAAATTCTTTTATATTTTTTCTTTTATAACTTTTGTTTGAATTATTTAGATTTTAGATTTTAGATTTTAGATTTTAGATTTTAGATTTTAGGATTTAGGATTTAGGATTTAGGATTTAGGATTTTTGTTCCGAACTTATAATAATTATCAATTGCTTTTGCTTAAACTTTTAAAGAATTTGAAATAGGAATTTAAAATAATATTTAGACTTTATAAAACTAAAAATATTGATTTGCTTTATATAAATTCAAATCAAATCTCACTCATTTTGTTTTAAGCAGATTGTTTAAAAAAGAATTACAAAACTAAACTCAAGTTTTTAATTCGTGTAGGGTCTAAAAGATTTTAAAATCCTAATTCAAATTCCACTAAAATTTTAAAGAATTTGAATTAGGAATTAAGATTTAAAATAAAGCTTCATCCATTTCATCAGGTTTTTTAATATCAAGTATTTTTAGCACACTTGCAGCAATATTTGCTAAGCTACCATCGTTTAATTTCACATTTTTATGATAATTATAAAGCCAGCAACCTACATCATAAGTAGTGTGATTTGTTAGAATATTTCCATGAGTATCCATCATATCTTCGCAGTTTCCATGATCAGAGGTTAAAATCATAGCATAATCTTTTTCTTTGCAAGTTTTTATAATCTTACCTAAACACTCATCCACACACTCAACTGCTTTAATACAAGCTTCATAATTTCCTGTATGACCTACCATATCGCCATTTGCAAAATTTACAACTATGAAATGAAAATCTTCATTCATTGCTTTTAATACTTCATCACAAACTTTATAAGCACTCATTTGTGGTAATTCATCATAGCTTTTAACCTTTGGGCTTGGGACTAATGAGCGTTTTTCGTTTTTAAATTCTTTCTCAACTCCGCCATTAAAGAAAAAGCTAACATGAGCGTATTTTTCAGTTTCAGCTGTGTGAAATTGCATAAGATTATTTTGGCTAATTACTTCTGCAAGAGTATTTTTTATATCAATTTTTGGAAAAATAACATCAAGCTCAAGCTTTTCATCGTATTCACACATACATAAAATTTGTTCTTTACTTAGGCGATTTTTAAGCTCACTTGCAATCTGTCTTGCTCTATCGCTTCTAAAATTAATAATAATTACTCCATCATTTTTATTAATCCCATTAAAGCCTAAATTCTTTGGTTTTATAAACTCATCATAGATTTTATTCTCATAAGAATTATTAATTAAATCTTCTAAATTGCTTTCATTTGCGCTTGAAAATAGCATATTTATATATTCATTTGTTCTATCAAGATTATTATCTCTATCCATTGCATAAAATCTACCTGAAATACTGCTTGGTTTTATAAAACTTGGATTGTTTTTATAAAAATCTTTAAAAGAGCTTGGCAAAACATCTCTTCCATCGCTTATTAAGTGCATATAAACATTATTTTTAACACTTGCGATTTTTGCTATTTCATTAAAATGAATATGGCTTGAATGAACTCCGCCATCACTATACAAGCCTATTATGTGAATGTTTTTAAATTTACTTAAAAAGTCTTTTAATGTTTTGTTATTTTCTAAGCTTTTATCTTTTATAGCATTATCAATTCTTACAAGATTTTGATAAATTACTCTACCACTTCCTATACTCATGTGGCCAACTTCGCTATTTCCCATAACCCCGTTAGGAAGTCCTACTGCATTGCCACTAGTTTTTAATCTACAAAACTGAGCGTTTTTATTTAAATAATCATAATTTGGTTTTTTTGCATGATGAAATGAATTGTATTCTAATCTATCGTTTAAGCCTATTCCATCGGTTATTACTAATATACATTTTTGCATTTTTTCTCCTTTAAGTATAATTTAAGAGTTGATACTAAGTGGTTAAACTTTATTAAGTTAGATTAGCTAAAATAACTCAAAAATTTATGTTATTATAGGATGAAAAGATGAAAAATTATTACGAAATATTAGGCGTTAAAAAAGACGCTAGCACAGATGCAATCAAAAAAGCTTATAGAAGTCTTGCAAGAAAATATCATCCTGATGTTAATAAAGATAAGGGTGCGGAAGAAAAATTTAAAGAAATCACAGAAGCTTATGAAGTCTTAAGTGATGAGAAAAAAAGAAAAGCCTATGATAATCCTTCTTTTGGTGGATTTAATGGCTTTAACGGATTTAGCTCAGGTGGTTTTGATGGGGTTGATTTAGGAGATATATTTTCTCAATTTGGCTTTGGCGGTAGAAGTAGTGGCGGATTTAATTCAAGTTCGTTTAATAAACCTATGCAAATTGAATTAGAAATAAGCTTTCTTGAAGCTATTTTAGGAACTACAAAAAGCGTTAATGTAAGAGGAATGAGCTTTGATATTGAGATTAAATCAGGCGTTATAAATAATCAAGAAGTCTCAGTTAGTAAAAACGGAGTTAGTCTAAAAGCAAAAATAAAAATAACAAATAGCAATGAATACGAAAGAGATGGAGATGATTTAACAAAAGATTTAGAAGTGCCTTTAAAAATAGCTTTATTTGGTGGAAAAGTGCCATTTGATACTCCAAAAGAGCAAGGTAGAAAAATAACAATCGCAGCAAATACAAAAAATGGTGCTTTATTAAAAGCTAAAGGCTTGGGTATAAATAACGAATACACAAAGGCTAAGGGTGATTTATATTTAAGGGTTAAGGTTATTTTACCTGATATTAACACTCTTGATGAAAAATTAGTAAAAGCTTTAAAAGAATATTTATAAAGGAGTTTGAATGCATTATGATGAGCCGGTTTTTTTAATCTCAGTTGTATCAAAACAATTAAACATTCATCCACAAACTCTAAGACAATACGAAAGAGAAGGCTTGATTGAGCCAAATAGAACTTGTGGTAAGGTTAGAATGTATTCTCAAAGAGATGTGGATAGAATTAAATTGATTTTAAGATTTACAAGGGATTTAGGGGTAAATTTAGCAGGGGTTAGCATTATTTTAGAACTTAAAAATCAAATAGCAGATTATGAAGAAATGCTTAATAATTTAAAAGAAAAACCTAAAAAGAATGCTTTAATAAAGCAAAATCAAAAATATGATGTAATCTTTTATGATGATAAAGGCAGTAGTTAATGCAGGCTTTTTTAGAAATATTTTTAATAACAAGTGCTATTGCAATCATTTTAAATGTAGTGCTTAAAAAATTTAGCATACCTACCATAATAGGTTATATTGCAACAGGTTTTATTATTGAAGAAGTATTTTTTGTAACTGCGTCAGAACAGCTAAGCCATATTGCAGAATTTGGAATAGTGTTTTTGATGTTTACGATAGGGCTTGAGTTTTCTATAAAGCATCTTCTTACTATGAAAACTGATGTTTTTGTAAATGGTGCTTTACAAATGGGAATTTGTGGGATAGTATTTGCTGTTATCTTACATCATGCCTTTGGGATTAAAGATGATATTGCTTTAATTATAGGTTTTACTATTTCGCTCTCATCAACTGCAATTGTTTTAAAAATCTTAAATGAAAATCAAGACATAAACCAACGCTATGGAAGAAAAGCTTTAGGAATATTATTATTTCAAGATATTGCAGTAATTCCACTACTACTAATGATAGATATATTTAATCAAGACGGAGTTGCTATTAGCACACTTGTTATAAAGACTTTAATATCAGCTTTTATTGTTTTGTTATTACTATTTTTGATAGGAAAATATATTTATAGCAAGGTGCTTTATTTTGTATTAAAGACTAATTCTCAAGAGATTTTTATAGCTACGATTTTATTTACCGTTGTAGGTGCTTCTTTTTTAGCTTCGTTTTTTGGCTTTTCGTATTCGCTTGGAGCATTTATTGCTGGAATGATGATAGCTGAAACTGAGTTTAAACACCAAATTGAAGCTGACTTAATACCTTTTAGAGACCTTTTATTAGGATTTTTCTTTATTACGGTTGGACTCCAAATAAATATAGATGTAATTATAAAATACTGGTATGTAATCATAGCTCTTACAATAGGAATTATGCTTATTAAGACTTTATGTATATTTTTATTATTAAGCATTAAAAGCACTAAAAGTGATGCCTTAAAAACTGCTTTAAGTGTTAGTCAAATAGGAGAATTTGCATTAGCTATATTTACTTTATTAGTTGCTAATAAAATGCTTGATTCAAATACAGCTCAAATGCTAACACTTGCAGTAATTTTAAGTATGATTTTATCTCCATTTATCTTAAAAAATATCAAAACTCTAGCAAGTATTACAAATGATGAAATAATCACAGTTGCTCCTAAAATAGAAGCAATGAGCGGACATTTTGTAATTTTTGGATATGGATCTTTAGGTCAAGAAGTTGTATTAAGACTTAAAAATCAAGGCATTCCTTATATTGTTTTAGAAAATGATATGAGCTTGGTTGAATTAGGTCAAAGTAGAGCAGAGAATGTTTATTATGCAAGCGCAGAACAAACAGCAAGTTTTGATAATGCAAGTATTAAAACAAGTGCTGCAGTAATTGTAACTATTTCAAACGAACAAGTTTTAGAAGTAGTAAGTAAAAAAATACTAGATTATGACCCAAATGCTAATGTAATCATTAGAATTAATAAAGATGAGTATAAGATATTTGAAGATTTAGGTGAAAATATCAAAATGGTAAAAGAAGAAAAAGTAATAGCAAGAACGCTTTTACAAGAAGCGTTAGTTTGCAGAATAAAACAACAATCTTAAAGGAAAAATATGAAAATAGCTACTAGAAAATCATTACTTGCTTTATGGCAAAGTGAATACGTAAAAGAAGAATTATTAAAAATTGAGCCAAATCTTAATATAGAATTATTAGAGCTTAGCACTAAAGGAGATGTGATTTTGGATACTCCTTTGGCAAAAATAGGTGGCAAAAATCTATTTATAAAAGAATTAGAAAACGCTATGCATGATGGACTTGCTCAAATTAGCGTTCATTCATTAAAAGATGTAGGAGCTAGTTTAGCTTATGATTTTAAGCTTGCAAGCATTTGTAAAAGAGAAGTGGTAAATGATGTTGTAGTTTTTCGTGGGAATGAAAAATCATTAAGCGAGTTAAAACAGGGTGCAAAAATAGGCACAACAAGTCTTCGCCGCCAAATGCAACTAAGACTTATTAGAGATGATTTTTCTATACATTCACTAAGGGGAAACCTACAAACAAGACTCAAAAAGCTAAAAGATGGCGAATTTGATGCAATAGTTTTAGCTTACGCAGGACTTAAAAGGCTAAATCTTTTAGATGATTTAAATTATGAGATTTTAGATACTAAAATAATGATACCTTCAGCAGGGCAAGGTGCAGTTGCGATTGAGAGTATTAATGATGAAAAGGTTCTTAATTTGGTTTCAAAACTAAATTGTGAAACGACAGCTTTGCTTTGCAAGATTGAAAGAGATTTTACAGCTACATTAAATGGGGGTTGTGGTGCTCCTATTGGAATTAATGCTTCTATGATAAATGATGATTTAATATGCGTAAATGCAATTGTAGGCTTAATTGATGCTAGTAAAATCATCAAAATGCAAAGAAAAATAAGTAAAAAAGAAGCAAGTGATTTTGGGGTTGTTTTAGCAAAAGAGTTTATAAAACACGGAGCGCTTGATTTATTAAAAGAAAATGAAGAATTATTAAAAGAAATGCTATGAAAAATTATATAGAAAAATTAAAAAAAGAAAATTTATTAAAGGTTATAAATACTCCTTTAGATGTTGATTTAGAAATAGCTCATTTAGCTTATTTAGAAGCTAAAAAGAGTGATTCAAAGGTATTATTATTTACTAATCCTAAAAAGGGCAACACAACTTATGATATGCCTATTATTATGAATGTATTTGCAAACAAAAAAGCACTTAATTTAGTATTAGGCAAAAGTCCTGATGAAGTAGCAGCAGAAATTGAAAGCTTATTAAAGCTACATATTCCGCCAACATTTGGTGCTAAATTAAATCTAGCTAATAAATTATTTTCATTAAAAAATATAGCTCCAAAAAGAGAAATTAACAAAAACGCGCCTTGCAAACAAAAAACCTATTTCCTAAATCAAATTCCTATTCTTAAAACTTGGGAAAAGGACGCAGGTGCATTCATTACAATGGGGCAAGTTTATACACAAAGCCTTGATGGAAAACAAAATAATTTAGGAATGTATCGTTTGCAAGTATTAGATGATAATCATTTAATTATGCATTTTCAACTTCATAAAGATGCAAATAATTTCTTTTATGAATATAAAGCTGCAAATAAAAAAATGCCAGTAGCTATTGCAATAGGAGATGACCCACTTCATATATTTTGCGCTCAAGCACCACTTCCTAAAGGCATATTTGAATTAATGCTTTATGGATTTATAAAAAAACAAGGTGCAAAATTAGTAAAATGTGATACAAATGATTTATATGTTCCAAGTAATAGTGATTTTGTAATTGAAGGCGAAATTGATGTAAATCATTTTGCTATTGAAGGGCCTTTTGGCGATCATACAGGATTTTATACTCCACAAGGAAATTTCCCTGTTATGAAGATTACAAAAATTACTGGTAAAAATGAGCCTATTTATAATGCAACGGTTGTTGGCAAACCTCCACTTGAAGATAAATGGATGGGGTATGGGACTGAGAGAATTTTCTTGCCATTACTTAAGACAACTTGCTCTGATTTGATTGATTATTCTATGCCTGAAAATGGAGTTTTTCATAATTTGATTTTAGCAAAGCTTAAGAATAATTATGAAGGCATTGCAATGGCAAATATGCACGCATTTTGGGGAGTAGGGCAAATGGCGTTTGTAAAAAATGCTATTTTTGTTGATGAAAATGCCCCTAGCTTGAATGATTATCCTAAAATTACTGAATATATTTTAGATAATTTTGCTCCTAGCAAATTACTTTTAAGTTATGGAGTATGTGATGAGCTTGATCATTCAAGCACAAAATTAGGAATGGGTGGGAAATTAGGGCTTGATGCTACAAACAAACCCGCTTATAAAGCACATACATTTAAAAAAGAAAATGAATTACACCTAAAACAAAGCTTTAAGCCAAATCTTAAAGCTTTATTAGAAAACTTAAAAGATTTTGGCTTATATGAATATAATATTTTCTATCCTGAAGCAAAAACACAAATTACTTGCATAAGTTTAGATAGAAAGCATAATTTAGATGAAATTTATAAAGCTTGTAAAGATAATTTAGGTGGAGTGGTTGTATTATTTGATAAAGGCGTTGATTTAACAAATGCTTATATGTTAGTTTGGAGAGCTTTTAATAATTATGATCCAAGCACAGATATTAAAATAGATGAAAATGGTATTTTAGTAGCAGCTTATGCAAAAGGCGAAATTGATGGCTATTTAAATGAGTGGCCTAGCACAACTGATTGCACTAAATCAGTAATAAATAGGCTTATTGAATTAAATTTATTAGAAAATGATAAAAATTTTTTCAAAAGGTATGAAGTTTTTTAAAAATTAGCCGATTTAGAAAACAAGCATATTAAAAGGAGATTATTATGGAAATTTTTAGAGCAGCGAGTTCTCAGTATGATACTCAAGTAAGAGCGAGTGCAGAAACAACGAAAATGCGCCCAGTTGAGCAAACTCATATTGAAACAAATTCGGGCAAGCAAAAAAATGAGGAAATAGATAAGGAAATCACAAAAGAAAAGCTAGATGAGTCAATCAAAAAGCTTAATGAAAATATGGAAGAATTAAAAACTGATGTAAGATTTGGTTATAACGATAAAATTAATCAAATGTATGTAGATGTAATAGCTACAAAATCAGGTAAAGTAATTCGTAAAATTCCTAATGAAGAAGTAATTAAACTAAGCGAAAGTATGAAAGAAGCAATAGGAATTATATTTGATAAAAAAAGCTAAAAGGAGTTAGTAATGGCAGGAATAGGCTTAGTAGCAGGTGCAAACCAGTTTCAATTTAAAGAAAAATATGATGCATTAAAAGAAGCTGATCAAAAGCAACAATTAGCAATACCTAATAAAAAGCTAACTGATACACAAGCAAAACAAAAGGATTTAACAGATTTAACCACACTTTTGGGAAGTTTTAAAGGGGATATTTCAAGCATTGTTGAAGGTGATGTATTTTCTAAAAGCAAGGTTGATGCAACAGGAGAGAGTGCTAGTATTACTACAAGTAAGGGTGTAAAAGTAGGCGATTTTGATATAGACGTAAAACAATTAGCAGCTAAAGATGCTTATCAAACTAATTCGTTTTCTAGTGAAGCTTATGGTATTTTTAATGATGTTAGTATTATTAATGATAAAGGTGAAAAAGAAATGCTTAAAGATGCAGAATTTAAAATCACCGTTAATAAGCAAGAATTTACTATTAAAATCAATTCAGGTGACTCTTTACAAAGTTTAAATGATAAAATTCTTTCAGCTACAAATGAAAATGGTAAAAAACTTAGTGATTATGTAAGCACTAAAGTTTTAGATACAGGTCATGATAATTATAGACTTATGATCACAAGTAAAGAAGCAGGAACAGCAAATGAAATACAATTTGGTGTAGCAAGTAAGAGTGATGATCCAAATGTTGAAGAATTTTCAAAAGCAGTTCTTAAAAAACTTGGTTTATTAAATGCTGCTAATGCTAGTTCTGCAAAAAATGAATTAAAAGAAGCTACTGATAAGTTTAACGCATCTAAAGTTGTTTTAGGTGGAAATAATTATGATATAAAAGGTTTTGTTTCATCACTTAAAACAGATAAAGAAATAACTTATAAAGATAATGATGGTAATGATGTTAAAATCACTATTAATAAAGATACTAAATTATCAAGCTTAAATGAAAAAGCTAGAGAAGCAGTATATGATTTGTTTAAAGAAGAAAAATTAAATAATTTTGTAGCCGGTAAAGTAGCTAACGGACAAAGTTTTGAACTTAAATATAAAGATGAGCAAGGTACAGAACAAACTTTAAAAATAGATGATAAAACAGATTTAAGCAAACTAAGTAAAGAAGCAAAAGCAGAATTAACAAAGCAAGCTAATGAATCAGATTTAAGAAATTATGTAGAGTATATTAAAAATACAGGCGAAGAATTAAACATAACTGATCCTGATAATAAAGATGTAAAAGTTACAATCAATAAAAATACTGATTTTGATAAGCTTACTGATGATCAAAAGGCTGTTATTAATAAATTTTTTGAAAAAAGCCAAAAAGATTATTTTAATAATGAGCTTAATCAAGAAACAGCACAAGCTAAATTAGATGCAATAGATACTTCAGCAAATCATGTTCAGACTGCAAAAGATTCTAAATTTGTTTATGAAGGTATAGAAATTACTAGAAGTACAAATACTATTGATGATTTAATAATAGGTGCAAAGATTACGCTTAAAAAAGAAGGTGTAACTAATTTTAAAGTAAATGATGACTTAGATGCTTTAACAGAGCATTTAAATACCTTTACAACAAACTATAATGCCTTAGTTAATTCACTTGCTACTTCAACTGGATTCGATCAAGAGAAAAAGACTTCAGGAAGCTTACAAGGTATAACAGAGATTACTAGATTAAAATCTCAATTATCATCGTTAATTACAAAAGCAGATGCTAATGGAATGAGCTTATCTAGCATGGGCTTTGAACTTAACGAAAAAGGTATTTTAAGCTTTAAAAAATCAAAGTTTGAAGAAGCTTATAAAAATAATGGCGAAAATATCAAATCGTTTTTACAAGGTAGCACAAAATATCAAGAATTAAGCGAAACAAGTAAAACAATTAGCCAAAAAGTAGCGTTAGCTGAAGGTGATTTAAAGATTAATGGAAAAGATATTACATTTAAAAAAGAGTTTTTAGATAAATTAAATGATCCAAAAAATACTATCACTCAAGGTGAATACTTAAATAAATTAGTTGAAGCTATAAATGATGCTAAGATTGATGGAGTAAGCGCAAAACTTGGAAAAGATGGTAATATTATTATTTCAAGCACAGGTAAAAATGCTTTAGAAATAAAAGGCTCAAATGAGAAATTATTACAACTTGGTTTGGAAGAAAAAACTATAAATACTATTAAAACAGAGCAAACTGGTATATTTAGAACATTTAAAGATACTTTAGATGGTTTAGTTGGCTCAAATGGAACTATTAGTAAGTATAGTCAGCAATTAGAAAAAGATGTAAAAGATTTAAATGAGAGTATTAAAAAAATCAATCAAGAGATTGAGAAAAAGTATGAAACTTTAGCAAACAAATTAAGCCATTATGATGGTATTTTAAAGAAATATGAGTTGCAAGGTAATACAATTAATGCTCTTATTAACTCAGCTTTTGCAAATAAATAAGGAATATGAATGGTAAGTAACGCATACGCAAGTTATTCACAAAATAACATAGCAGTAGATAGTAATGAAAAAATGATTGAACTTTTATACGAGGGCATACTTAGATTTTGCTCTCGTGCAAAAAAAGCAATTGAAAAAGATGATATAGAAAAAAAATGTTTAAATATCAAAAAAGCCACAGCGATATTTGTGGAATTATTAAATTGCTTAGATTTTGAACAAGGAGAAGTAAGTTATTATCTACAAGGACTTTATTCTCACCAAATTAGCACACTTAGTAAGGTTATAATTGATAGTGACCCTGCTAAATTAGATGAGGTTATGAGAGTTGCTAATGGTCTGCTTGAAGCTTGGCGTGAAGTAAATCATATGGAGCTTTAATTAAAAATATAAGAATTAGGGATTTGTAATTCCTAATTCAAATTCTAGCTATTTTTATCTTCTAAATTACATATATTTTCAAGCTTTAAAATATTAAAAAAGTTATTCCTATTTTAAAGAATTTAAAATAGGAATTTGAGTTTATTAAAGTTTTCCGCCTTCTACTACAACGCTTTCTTTATCAATATCGTTGCCATAAACAGGTGCTAGAGTTTCATCGTAGTTTTTGTGAAAGAATTGTTCTTCGCCAAGTTTTATAATTTCTGCATTAATCCATTCAAGCAATTCAGTATTTCCTTTTTTAACAGCAGGTGCAATCACATCAATATCGCCTAATTCACTAATTCCTACTACAAACTCAGGATTATTCTTAACCCAAGCAAAAAGCAAGGTATTATCGTGTGCAAGTGCAGCACCTCTACCATCTAACAAAGCTCCAAAAGTTTCAGTATTTTGGTCGTATTTTGCTAGATTTACGCCGTTTTTATTCTTTGTAAAATAAGCATCTGCGGTAGTGCCTTTATTTACGATTAAAGTTTTTCCATTTAATTCGCTAATATCTTTAATCTCTGCATTTTTAGGACTTGCAATACCTAAAGAAACTTTCATGTAAGGCAATGCAAAATCAACAACTCTTGCTCTTTCTGGAGTTTTTGTAAAGTTTGCTAAAATTACATCAACTTTATTAGATAACAAAAACTCAACCCTACTAGCAGCCTCAACAGGAACAAAAACAACCTTTGCTTCATCTCCTAATAAATCTTTTGCAATTCTTTTTGCAAAATAAACATCATAACCTTGATAATTACCAGATTTATCTACAAAACCAAATGGCGGTTTATCAGCAAAAACACCGATTTTAATATTATCTTCTGCTTTAATTTCTGCTAAACTTCTAGCATTTAACGAACAGGTTAGAATTGCCCCTGCAACTAATGATAAAATAGTTTTTTTCATAACTACACTCCTTTAAATTAAAATGTAGATAAATTTAAACTTGAAATTATTAATAAAAGATAATTTTAATCCTTTTTAAAATCAAACATATTTAAAAATTGTTTCGCTCGGTTACTTTTGGGGCTTGTAAAAAACTCTTCAGGGCTTGCAATTTCTATAATCTCTCCACTATCCATAAAAATTATTTTATCAGCAACTGCTCTTGCGAACGCCATTTCGTGAGTTACAATTAGCATTGTTTTTTCTTCTTTTGCAAGATTTAATAATACATCTAAAACTTCTCTTACAATCTCAGGATCAAGCGCAGCCGTAACTTCATCAAAAAGCATAATTTCAGGGTTCATACATAAAGCCCTTACTATTGCAATTCTTTGTTTTTGTCCGCCACTTAGCTCTTTTGGATAGGCGTTAAGCTTGTGTTCTAAGCCAACTTTTTTAAGTAGTTCTAAAGCTTCTTTTAAAACTTCATCTTTTTTTCTATTTTGCACTTTTATAGGTGCTAATAAAATGTTTTCAATTACGCTTAAGTGATCAAATAATTCATAACTTTGAAACACCATTCCAACATATTTTCTAATTTCTTGCCAGTTTTTAAAATCTTTTGAAATTACTTCATCTTTTATATAAATATTTCCACTTGCAATATTTTCAAGTCCATTTATACATCTTAAAGTTGTGCTTTTTCCACAGCCACTAGGGCCTATTAAAACAACCACTTCGCCCTTATTAACTTCAAAAGAAATATTTTTTAAAGCATGGGTTTTACCATAAAATTTATTGATATTTTCAAGTTTTAAAATACTCATTAGCTCCACCTTTGTTCTAGGATTTTTGATATTTTTGATAAAGGATAACAAATAATAAAATATATAAAAAATATTATTGTATAAATATATAAAGGTGCGAAATTACTTGTAAGTAATGCAACTTCTTTTAATTGATTGCCTATTGCTAAAACATCTACAACGCCTATTAAATAAGCAACAGAAGTAGTTTTTATCATACGGCTTAAAAGATTTATCACACTAGGAAGTAATCTTCTTGCTGCAAGTGGTAAAATTATAAATCTATACATTTGATACTTGCTAAGTGCAAGAGCGATTGAGCTTTCAAATTGATGTTTAGGAATACTAAGCAAAGCACCCCTTACTAAATCCATCATTTCAAATACTCCCCAAATGACAAAAACGATTATACTAGCAGTAATCGCATCTAAACTAAGCCAGCTAGACATTCCAAAATAAATCAAAAACAACCAAACAATAATAGGCATAAATCTTACAATTTCAAGCATTATTTTTAGAATATAAAAAATAATTTTATTTCCTAAACTCATAAAAACACCTAAAATAAGTCCGCCAATAATAGAAAAAAATATAGAAACAAATGATATAAAAAGCGTAATTTTTAAACCTTCAAAAAGTCTTTTATAAATATCTAAATCAAACAATATTTCACTCATCTTCTAATCCTTTTTTCTATTAAGCTAAGTATTAAAGATAATGGTAAAATCATTATAAAATAAGCTACGCATAACATAAATAAAGCTTCATTTGTAACATAATAAAGCCCAATAATATCTTTTGTAGTATAAACCAAATCAGCTAGAGCGATTACGCTTACAACCGAAGTTTCTTTGAATAAAAATATAATATTTGCACTTATACTAGTTATAGATACTCTAAGAGAAAGTGGCAAAATGATGTGATATAAAACTTGATTTTTGCTTAAAGCTAGAGCGTATCCTGCTTCAATTTGATGTTTGCTAATCGCATTAAGCCCAGCCTTAAGACTCTCAGCCATATAACTACCACCTAAAAAAGCAAGTCCTATTACTCCACAAGAAAAGGCTTCAAGTTTAATGCCTATTTTTGGCAAGGCATAATATAAGAAAAATAAATGAATTAAAAGTGGAGTATTGCGTGAAAGCTCAATGTAAGCATTGCAAACTAATCTTAAAAACTTAAACCTATGAAGCTCTACCCACATACAAAACAAACCTATTAAAAATGACAAAATCACTCCATAACAGGCGAGTTTTATAGTTAGATAAAAAGCATCAATAAAAAGCGGATAATACTCTTTAATAATCTCAAAATCCATCTTAACCCCTAAATCAAAATGGGTTAAAATATATCCTTTTTTGATAAATCAAAATTCCTATTTCAAATTCTTTAAATTTTTTTGGAATTTGAAATAGGAATTTAAGTTTTGTAATTAGTCTAATTTTGATATAAAATTTTAAGCATATTAAAAGTTTTGCTTATTTATAATCAAGCCTTTAATTTCGGCTAAGTTTTAGCCATACAAGGACAACTTATGAAAACTTCTAACTTCGGTGCTGATTTAGCACATTTTAAACACACTTATTTAGACAATTTTTATAGCAACTCAAAAGCTGTTATTTTGCTTAGTATTATGGCAACTTTGTATTTTGCTATTTTTGGCGGTGTGTTTGCAGTAACTGGTGAATTTACTCGCATAGGCGGAGAAATTTTAGAACTTTTTGGAATTGATTTAAGCTCATATTCTTATTATCAAAAGCAAAACCTAAATGGCACAATGCTTACTCGTGTAGATGGGGTGATGATTATAGGGCTAATTATAGGCTGTTTGTTAGCTGCTAGTATTGCTAATAAAGTTTATTTTAGAAAAATTGCTTCTAAAACAAGATTTTTTCAAGCACTAATCGGCGGGATATTAGCAGGCTTTGGTGCAAGACTTGCTTGGGGATGTAATCTAGCAAATTTTTTCACCGGACTTCCTTATTTTTCATTGCATACTTGGGTATTTGCGATTTTTATGATGTTTGGAGTAATAGCAGCCATTTTAACCCTTAAGATTAAAATATTTGCTCCAAAATACAAAATGATTAAGACAAACACCCCACAGCTTAAAATTGATTCTAAAATTAATCAAAAAAATAAAATAATTTTCTTTTTAAGCTTGAGTGCTTTTTTTGTATTTTTCATCTATCTTGCGATTAATGATACAAAAAATCTACCTATTGCTCTTGTTTTTGGGCTTATTTTTGGTTGGCTTATTCAAAAAGGTCAGATTTGTTTTACATCTTGCTTTAGAGATTTGTTTTTATTCAAGCGTTATGGTTTTTCATTAGCTTTGTTTATCTCAATGCTAATTGCTAGTATTTTTGTATTTGCTTTATTAAATAAAGGCTATAACGCTAAGGTTTTAGAAATATCTTTAGCGCTTTGTGTGGGTGCATTTATATTTGGCTTTGGCATTGTGTTTGCGGGTGGTTGTGAGTGCGGATTTTTATATCGTGCAGTAGAAGGGCAAACTCATTTTATGGTAGTTGGCGTTGGAAATATCTTAGGAACTATGCTAATTGCTTTAAATTATGATTATTTGCCTAAGTGGTTTTTAGCAGGTGAGAAAATTAAGCTTAGTGGTTATTCAGGCTTTAGCATAAATCTTGCATTGTTTTTAATAAGCATTGCTTTAATTTTATTTTTTGCAAGGAGTAAAAAATGAAAATTGATTATTCTATAACGCTTTTAGGTGAGCCATGTCCATATCCAGCAATAGTTGCAAACGAAGCAATCAATAAGCTTAAAAGTGGCGAAGTGCTAGAAATTATTAGCGATTGTCCGCAAAGTATTAATGGAATTGTGCCTGATATGAAAAAATTAGGTCATAGTTGCGAAGTCGTTCAAAATGGCTCGGTTTTAGGATTTTACATAACAAAATCTTAATAATTAGCAAGGGCTTTAAAGCCTTTGCTTGAAAAGTTTAAGAATTTGAATTTGGAATTAGGTTTTTCTTTTTTAAAATCTTTTCAATTTTCTTACGCTGTTTTGCTATGTATTTTTCGCCTAGTGGTTGTGCTTCTTCTCTATGCTCTATTTCGTAAGCTCCTTTGCTTATCGCAGAATGTTTTAATCTATATTCAGTGTATAAAAAATAAACCGATAAATCATCAACAAAAGGCAATGAAACTAGCTTGGTTTTAGTTTGATATATTGTGTAAGTTTTTAAGTTTTTACCATTTAGTAAAAACAATATTAAATAACTTGATAAAATATCTAATATTACAAAAAACATAATTATAGGAAAGAAAATTATTCTAGCTACCCTATAGTCTAATCTATAATTTAAGCTTTTATTTTCTATTTCTTTAGTATTGTAAGTATCTTTATCAAATATATGAGAATACGCTAAAGCAGGTCGCTTTGTTTGCAATCTAAAAACTATATCGCTTTTATTTATTGTTTCGCCTACTTTTTTGTAGCTTTTAGCAATATCAAAAAGACCTTCTTTATCTACTGTATATGTTTCAAAATATATTTTTTCTTTATCTACGCTAATGTAAAAATCATTGTTTTTAACAAATCTAAGCCTTTTAATATGATTTGTCTTTATGAATAAAAAAATAAAAAATATACCGACAATTATTGTAGCTTCGCCTCTTCCTCTTAATCTAATCTCAGTCATTTCTGTATGAGAAGCTTCTGGTAGTTTATCTAAATTGTAAGCTATAAAGCAAATTGTGCAAATTAATAATAAAAAAGCAACAATATCATTAAATAATCTAATAAGCTCTAAGCTATATAAATAATCGTTTTTTATTTTATAATCTTTTAAATTATCTATATTCATTTTTTTCCTTTAAATACTTAAGAATTTAAAATAGGAATTTCAAAAGAAATTCCTAAAAGTCACTGATTTTTCAATGCTCTAATTTTTGCACTTAGGCTAAATAATTTTATAAATCCTGCTGCATCAACTTGATTATAAACTTCATCTTCGCTAAAAGTCGCATAATCTTTATCATACAAGCTATTATTTGAACTTTTACTTAAGGCGTTGCAATTGCCTTTGTAAAGCTCTAAAATTATAGTTCCATTTAAGTCTTTGCTAAATTCATTTATAGCAGCACTAATAGCAGCTCTTGTAGGGCAAAACCACTTACCATCATAAACTAAATAGCTCATTTCAAGTCCTAGCATTGTTCTTAATTTTAAACTATCTCTATCAAAAACAATTTGTTCTAATGCTCTTAAAGCAGTATTTATAATAGTTCCACCAGGTGTTTCATAACAACCCCTTGATTTCATTCCAACAAGTCTATTTTCAACTATATCAATCCTTCCTATTCCGTGTTTTGCTCCTATTGTATTTAGTTTTTGCAAAGCTTTATAAGGGCTTAGGGCTTCATCATTAACCTTTGTGATTATCCCTTTTTCAATATCAAGCTTTATTAATTCAGCTTCATTAGGTGCATTTTTAGGATTTACGCTAAAACAAAAACAATCTTCATTATTAAAAGTCGTTGTATCTTCTAATACCCCACCTTCTGTTGAAATATGCCAAGCATTAGCATCTTTGCTATAAATCTTTTCTTTACTTGCAGTAGTTTTTATGTTTTTTAAAGCTAGAAAATCAAGCAAATCTTCTCTTGATTTCATATTCCAAATTCTCCAAGGGGCAATGACTTTAATATGTGGAGCTAAAGCATTTATTGTATATTCAAATCTTACTTGATCATTTCCTTTTCCCGTCGCACCATGCACTATAGCTGTAGCATTTATGCTTTTTGCATAATCTACTAAAGCCTTTGCTATTATAGGTCTTGCCATTGATGTGCCTAGCAAATACGAGCCTTCATATACGGCACCACTTAAAATTGTTGGATAGATATAGTTTTTTACAAAATCTTCTTTTAAATCAACCACAACGCAATCACTAGCACCTGAATTAAATGCTTTTTCCTTTACATCTATTAATTCATTTTTATCTTGTCCAACATCTGCAACTAAAGCATAAACTTCACATTCATAATTTTCTTTAAGCCAAGGAATAATTGCGGAAGTATCAAGACCTCCGCTATAAGCTAAAACGAACTTTTGCATATTTGCTCCTTAATTATCTAAATTATATTTTTGTAATAATTTTAAATAAGTGCCGTTTTCTTTTAAAATATCTAAAGCCTTATTAAAATCATCTCTTAATTTTGTATTGCCTTTATTAAAAGCAAAGCTTGTCCCATTTCCTTTTATTTCTTTTTTTGCAAAGACTACTAATTCAGGATAGCTTTTCATATAGCCTTTAGCAACTGCAGCTTCAAGCAAAAATCCATCAATTTTTTTATTTATGGTAGCTAAAACAAAGACTATTAATTCAGAATTTAAATACGGTTTTACGCCTTTAATATTGCTTAATTCTTCAGCTTGCAAAGTGCCTATTTGAGCTCCTAATATTGCTCCTTTTTCTAAATCTTCAATATTATTAAACTTATCATTATCTTTTAATTTTACGAAATAATTCATTCCTGAATAATAAGGCTTAGAAAACTCTACGCTTTTTGCTCTTTGCTCGGTTTCATTCATTCCTGCTGCTATAACATCAATTTTTTTAGCTTTTAAGGCATTAATAAGTCCATCAAATTCCATAGTTTTATATTCTATTTTTATATCTAGAATTTTTGCTATTTCATTTACTAAATCTATATCAAAACCAATTAATTCATTGTTTTCATAATACTCAAATGGAGCATAACCTGGTGCTGTTCCAACTTTTAAAACATCTTGTGCGAATATTTGCGAGATTAACGCAAAACTTAATAATAATTTTTTCATAAATTTTTCCTTGTAATAAAAATAAAAATTGCATAAAGCAAAACCTAAAAAATAAACCTAACAATAATAAAAATTAACAATGATAAAAATGTGAGAAATTAAGAAATAGAAGTAAGCATCAACGTAGTTTAAAGATTAATTTAGCAACACTCTTTTGCATTTTTCACTCCTTTAAAATAATTTAAATAATCATATCAGTAAATCTTATTTATGTTTGTAATAATTTTAATTTTTTTGTTAATTTTGTAACAAAATGAAACAAAATTAACAAAATTTAGTATGAAATTTCTTACATTTCATATTTTTCTAATAATTTTTCATAAATTCCTTGACTTTTTACAACTTCTAAAGCTTTGTTAAAATCATCTCTTAATTTTGTATTTCCTTTAGCAAAGGCAAAGCTTACTCCATCATTTTCTTCTTTTAATTCTTGAAAGATTTCAAGCTCATTATAAGTGTTTAAATATCCACGAGCTACTAATTTATCAACAATTAGAGCATCAACTTTATCATTTACTAAAGCTAATACTAAATTAGATATTTCAGAGTTTAAAAAAGGCTTTGTATTTGGAATTTGATTTAGCATATTTGCTTGAATTGAGCCCAATTGAACGCCTACGCTTAAGCCGTTTAAGTTAGTAATATCGGTTCTTGATTTTTTTCTTAAAAAGCAGTTTGAGCCTTGATAATAAATATCGCTAAACTCAACATTTTTTGCCCTTGCAGGTGTATTGCTAAGCCCTGATGCTATTACATCAATTTTGCCAAGCTTTAAAGCGCCCATTAAAGCATCAAAATCCATAGGTACAAACTCTATTTTAATATCTAAAACCTTAGCTATCTCATTAACCAAATCAATATCAAAGCCAATAATTTTATCATCTTTAATATAGCCAAATGGAGCAAAACCCGGTGACATACCAACTTTTATCAAATCACTTGCAAAAATTTGCATAATAAATGCTAATAAAATAATAATTTTTTTCATAAAATTTCCTTTGTAATAAATATAAAAATGCTAAAAGCAAAAATTAAAAATTAACAATAATAAAAATAATTTGGGATTAAAAAAGTAGGGTAAGGGTCAATGGGCTTTAGTTAGTAAAAATAAATTAGTTCTAAGTTTTTGTTTCATGTCATCTCCTTTAAAAAATATGCTTGAGATTAACACAAAAAAGGTAAAGCAAATAATATTTAATAAAAAATATTATTTGCTTTGTTACTTTTAGTTACTTTTTTTGAAGAGTTTTAATATTTTTAAGGTTAGTTTTTTTAATAGACTAGTTTTTTGTGTAGTTAAATACTCAGCTATTTCAAGTCTTCCAAACATAAGAGCGAATGTATAAGGCGTCATGCCTAAGCCGTTGTTTTCATTTATGTTTGCACCATAGCTTACAAGTAATTTAACAATATCTAAATATCCTTTAAAGCAAACCCCTGCTAATGGGGTTTGCCCTTTATCGTTTTTCATATCTACACTTGCGCCATTTTCTAAAAGCATTTTTGCGCATTCGTAAGAGCCGTTATAACAAGCTAACATTAAAAGCGTATTGCCACGATGGTCTTTAAAATCTACATTAAATCCTGCTCTTATCATATTAAGAAGAGTGTTATGGTCATTGTTTCTAGCAAAATCTAATGCCATTTTACAAAGCTCATCATATCTTGCTAATTCGGCACTACTTACTTGCATATTATTTTCCTAAAGCTTTTTTAACGCCGTTTGCGTATTCTGGGCTGATTTTTTCAAAATGTGCTAGAGCTTTTTCTATGATTTCAACTTTAACACCATCAAAACTTGCTGCTAGGTTTTTATAAAGTCTTTCTTTTTCATCACTTGGCAAGATATTAAATAAATTTCTTGGTTGTGTGTAAAAATCATTATCTAGCGGAGCATATCTTGCTGCACTGCTGCCTATTGCTAAATCTGGCTCAAGATATTTATTATCTTCTACTGCCCCGCCTAATGTATTTGGCTCATAATATGCACCATTTACTAAGTTGTCTCCTATACCAAAGTTCATTGCACCTGCAACATTATAAGTATGAACTTCATTTTTAGCTCTATTTACAGGTAATTGATGATAGTTTGCTCCGATTCTATATCTTTGAGCATCAGGATAGCTAAAGATTCTAGCTTGTAGCATTTTATCAGGGCTAAAGCCTATACCTGGAACTATATTGCTTGGGCTAAATGCAGCTTGTTCAACTTCGTTAAAATAATTTTGTGGATTGCGATTTAGCACCATTTCACCAACTTCAATAAGTGGAGCAACGCTGTGTGGCCATACTTTTGTTAAGTCAAATGGATTAAAGCCAAGTTTGCTTACTTCATTCTCAGCTAAGATTTGAATTTTTACGCTCCATGCAGGGAAATTGCCTTTTTCAATATTTTCATATAAATCTCTTTGATGAGATTCTCTATCTTTTGCGATGATTTTTTCTGCTTCTTCGTTTGTTAAACACTTAATTCCTTGCTTGGTTTTAAAGTGAAATTTTACCCAAAATCTTTCGTTTTTATCATTAATAAAAGAATAAGTATGAGAACCATATCCGTTCATGTGGCGATATGATGCAGGAATTCCTCTATCACTCATAAGAATTGTTACTTGATGAAGGCTTTCAGGAACTTGCGTCCAAAAATCCCATGCAGCATTATTGCTTCTTAGGTGTGTTCTTGGGTCTCTTTTTTGAGTATGGATAAAATCAGGGAATTTATAAGCATCTCTTAAGAAAAATGTAGGAGTATTGTTACCTACTAAATCCCAAACGCCTTCTTTTGTGTAAAACTTGATAGCAAAGCCACGAACATCTCTTTCAGCATCAGCTGCACCAGCTTCACCTGCAACTGTTGAAAAGCGTAAGAAAAGTGGTGTAACTTCGCCTTTTGCGAAAACTTTAGCTTTTGTGTATTTGCTAATATCAGCTGTAATTCTTAGCTCTCCATAAGCACCACTTCCTTTTGCATGAACTGCACGCTCTGGGATTCTTTCTCTATTTTGATGAGCAAGTTTTTCTATTAGTTGATAATCTTGCATTAAAAGTGGTCCCATTGCACCTGCTGTAAGTGAGTTTTGATTTGAACCTATTGGGTTACCAAAGTCTGTTGTTAATTGTTTCATTATTTCTCCTTTTTTTAATTAAACGAGAGAATAATATTTTTAGTAGGATAATATTTAGTAAATAATAAAAATTATTTTTTAAAAATTTTAATTATTACTATTGAAATTATAAAATTTATTCAATATTTAAGCTTTTTCTAGTTCCTAATTCAAATTCTTTAAGTTATTGATTGATGTTTTTGAAGGTTTTAAAGTTTAATTGTTTTTTTGGAATTTATGTTAAAAATTAAAGAATTTGAAATAGGAATTAGCAAAGTTCTTATTTCAAATTCAGTGAGCGAAAAGTATTTTATAGTTTAATAAAATCGCCTATTTTAAAGTATTGTTCGTAGTACTCTGATAATTTTAATACGCCTTCATTACCCATAACTAATGCATTATCATTGTGTATTTTTAAAGCTGAGCCATAAGGCAAGGCAAATACTGATGAATTCTGGTGTAGTTTAAAGTATTCAAATAATTTTAAAGCAAATTCTTTATCTTGTGGAATATATTCTGTAATTATTTGATATTTTAAAATCCCTAATGCTTTTAAATTATTTGGATATAAAATAGGTAAATCATTACAGGTTTTAATATCTTCTGAAAGCAAGCTCGCACCTGCTCCCCAGCCTGCATATAAAGCTGAATTATTTATCTTATCTTTTATAGCATCTAACAAATTAAGCTGTTGTAATCTATATAATAAAACAAATAAATTACCCCCACTTACTAAGACCCCATCGCTTTCTTTTAAGATATTGATAGGGTCGCTATGAATTGATACTATTTTTGAGTTTATTTTATTTTTTAGTAGCTTTTCGTATTCATTAAAATCATCGCCAACTTGTGCGTAAGGAACTAAAGCAATTTGCTTAGTTTTTGCAAAAAAATCATTCAATATACTTACACACCATTCAAATGATTCTAATTGTTTATATCTATCGCTACTTAATAATAAAATATTTTGCATAATTTTCCTTTAAAACTCATATCTGTAATTTAGCATAGTTGAGTAATTTATACTATCATAAAAATTATGATTTGAATCATCTTTATCATAGCTTAAATTAAGGCTAATAGTTTGATTGCTATTAATCATATATTCTATTGTTGCACTTACAAAGTATTCATTATCTTTTCTTTTTGAAAAATAAGAAATATCTTCTTTTGAATAATCCGTATGTGTATAAGATATACTTGGTTTAAAAGCATAGCTAGTAGCAAATGGAATAATAGCACCTATTTTAACTCCATAGCTTTTAAAATCTGAGTTTGAACTTAAGCTTTCTTTTGCTTTTTCAAAGTCATAATTTAAATTCAAATAATAAATATTATTGTTATAAGCTAAAACATTGTTAAAACCTAAAGAATGGTGGTTAAAGTTTGAATCTTTATCATAGCTATTATCAAAAATACCTTTTGAATAATCATAAAAAATTGAATATAAATAATTATCATTTAAGTTATTTTCATAAGTAAAGCCTAAATTTATACTATGTAAAAATGCAGCTCTTCTTAACATTACAAAATCATAGCCTAAATTTAAAACAAATTTATGATTATTATAGGTATATTTCGGATTAATACCTAGTGATAATACATTTAAATCAGGATAATTTTCGCTTTTATTTTTTAGATATTTTTTATTATAAAAGTTTCCATAAAATTGGGTTGAATAATTATTCCCTAAATCTAAATTGTAAGATCCATCAATGCTAAAAATTATACTTGTTGAGCCATTAGATTTTTGATTTTGGAAGTTTTCCATACTTATAAAATCAGTATATTTATCGTTACCATAAAGCGGGTTTGAGTCATAACCAAAACCAACATTAATTCCTAAGAAATATGGTCTTGAAATTTCTTTGGTTTTTTCTAGATTACTTAAAAGATTATTTATTCTAGTTTTTTGCTCTTGGCTTAAATCAAGATTATTTAACATATAGTTTAATTCATCTTTCATAAGCTCAGGGTTGCCGTTTTCATAATATAAATTAGCTATTGAAAATCTTGCTTCAATATTGTTTTCATTAACAATCAAAACTCTATCATAAGCAGCTATTGCTTCTTTTGTATCTTTTAATTTTTCAGCACTTTTAGCTAATATTATATTTAATTCTTCGCTATTACAATCAATATCGCATTGTGCTTTTGCTAATTCTAATGCTTTTTTATAATTTTTATTATTATATTCTTCAAGATAACCAGCACAAAGAATTGAAGTTGCTAAGCAAATTAATGATAATTTTTTAATCATTTCTTCCCCTTTGTCTTGGGTAATTTACATTATTGTTGTTTTTATTATTTTGATAATTTTTACCACTTGAATAGTCTTTATTAGCATAATTAACTTTATTTTGTATGCAATATGGATTTCCATTACATATTTGAATAATATCTTTAGAAACTGCATTAATATCTAAGTCTTTAATTCTTTCGCTTCCATACTTATAGTTGTTTTGATATTCTTGGTAGTTTTTGTTTTGATATAATTCTTGTTTTGCTTTTATCATTTCTTCTTTTTTATTTAAAAATTCATTGAAATTTTCATTGTTTTTATATGATACATTTTTGTTGCTTGCTACTTCTTTGCCAGTGTTAATTGTCTCATACTCTTTTGGTGCGATTTTTTCAATTTTGATGATTTTATCATTATCAAATCTTAACTGATTTCCTGCTTGAATTAGTTGAGATTTATTACCTACTTTAACATCAATAGCTCCTTCTAAACATCCTACCTTATCAACCTTACCAAGACTTCCAACGAATACTGTTCCACGGATACCTATGGTTGCTGTTTTTGCTTGAAATTCAAAGTTTTCTCTAGCAATTTTAGAAATATTACCTGACATTACTTTAAAATGTCCGTTATTTACCTTTAAGCTTACTTTTGAGTTTTTGCCATCAATTACATAGTCGTTAATATTTAAAGTAGTGTTTTTACCTAAAGTAACTATTGTGTTATCTACAAATTTAATTTGTAATTTTGCATTATTTTTAGTAACTATTGTGTCGTTTTCTTCTAATATATCATTAGCTTTAGCAATTCTTTCTTTGTTATCACTAACGATTAAAACATCACCCCTTAAGGTTACAATTTTACCAACATTTGCAAGTAACGAGCTTGCTAAAAAAATCATTAAAGCAATTTTTTTCATAATATCTCCTTTTAATTTCCTAGCCTAATCATTTTAAATTCGCTAGGTTCTAATTTCTTTAGTTTTATTGTTTTTAAGTTTTTATAGTGTAGTCTTTCGCCTTTTTTAAGATTATAGGTTTTATTTCCTACTTTTACATCAATTTCACCATCATTGCAATCTACGAATTTTTGATTTAGATCTCCACTAAATCTAGTTCCACGAATTCCTATTGTTGCAGTATTTGCCTGAAATTTAAAGCTTTGTCTAGCTAGTTTTGAAATCTCCCCACTAGTTAAATCATAGCTGCCTTTTTTAGCATTTAAATCTACCTTTGAGTTAGCTCCATTTATTAGGTATTTATTAATTTTAATAGTTGAGTTTTTACCTAAAGTAAGATTTGTATTATCTATAAATACTATATGAACTTTTGCATTACTTTTAGTAATTATTGTGTCGTTTTCTAATAATTCATAATTTTTATTTTGAACTACAATGCTTTCGTTGTTTCTTAAAATCTCTACATCACCTACATAATTAACAATGCTACCAACATTAGCTAATAAATAATTAGCAAAAATAAAAATAAATAAAGCAAAACGCATAACTATCCTTTAAAAACTTTAACCCACAATTTTAGGCAATTAAGTTTAATTTTAAATTAAATATTTGTTAAAATTTATATTAAAAAAATGAAATTTATATTTATCTTCGTAATAATGCCTTTTTAGACATTACTACGAAAGGAATTTGAAATAGGAATTAAAACGAATATCTATAAACTAAGTTAAAGCTATAATCAATATTTAAATCACCGCCAAAAGTTCTTTCAAACTCAAGATTTAGAGTTGATTTTTCATTGATTTTATAAGTATTTGAAAGATTTACAAAGGCTCTTGAATCTTTTTTACCATTATAAATACTTGTGCTATCTAAATCTTTTATAGTTTTTTTGGCATTATTTATTAAATCAGCTGCGTATCCTACCCCAGCTCTTAAAGCAAACTTTTCATAATTAGCACCCATAAAAAGCGCGGTTTTTATATTAAACGGCACAAAAGAATCTGATTTTAAATTAAGCTTTTTATCTTCGCTTGATAATTCTTGTTTTCCTACATAGCCAGTGATAAACTCAATTTGTGGCTCAAGGTAAAAATTATTAAAATCTTTTCTATAACCTAACTCAACACTAGCAATTAGTGAAGATGAATTTTTTGCTTTTAGTGAGTTTAAAACTTCATTTTGATTTTTTACATATAAAGTAAAATCATTTTTATAATTGATGTATTTTGCAATAGCGTCTATATAAAATCCATTATCAAAAATAGTGCTATTATAAATACCAAATCCTGTGCCTTTTATATCTCCACTTAAATTATTTCCTAATTTATAAATGCTTTGATTTAGCACTAAACCTGTGTAATTTTTATAATAATTACCTTCATTTAATTTATCAATTCCTAATTGAAATTCATAAAATTTAGTTTTATTGTAATCTTTATAAGAACTTTCTCCAACGTAAGCTCTAGTCCAAAATCCACTTGAAGTGTTATTTCTTAATTCACCCATTCTTTTTTGTAAGTTATTCCATTCTAAAACATAAGAGAAAAATACTTGATTTAATGAATTATCAATCATTTGAGTAACTGCTTTATTCTCTTCTACAAAGAAATAATCTTTTATAGTAGGTTTTTCTTCAATATTTGGAGTATTTGGCTCATTTGTATCAGGTTCATTTATGTTAGGTTCTTGCGTTTCTTCTTTTAAGCTTACTAGATACCAATTAGCTTTACCATTTTCGTTAGCAAATTCAATATTTGGCTTATAAATACTTATATTTTCTTTATACTCAATAGCCTTTAAATAATCTTGCTTTATTGTGTTGTTTATATTATTTATACTTGCTAATAGATATTTATTTTCTCCTACTAAGCTAGGCTTTATCATAAAGGTATTTAAGCTACCTATTGCACTATTAGTTACATTTAAAGTCTTATCTAGTGCAAAATAAAAATTAGTATTAGTTGCGTTTAGGTTTGCAATATTTATATTTGCTTCAATATTTGCATTTTCTAAGTTTAAATTACTTGTGTTATCATCGCTTATACTTCCGTTAAACTCTGAACCATTTTTAATATTTAGGCTTGAATTATTGTTTAAAACTACATTTGCATTTACACTTATATTACTTGCTAAAGAATTATATTCTTGCAAGCTAGAAGTAAATACTAAATCTTTTTCGCCATTGCTAATATGATTGTTATCGTAATAATCAAGATATATTTTATTATCACCTATATTTAAATTAGATGTGTTATTTAAAGTAATATTTTTTGCATTTAGAGTGCTGTACTTTAAAATATTTAAATTAGCATTATTTAAAACAATATTATCTATATTATTTACTCTAGCTTCATAATCTTCTTGAAAGCTAGTAGTTGGAGTTATGTTTGCACCTACTTTATTTGCAGTTTGAGTATTGTATAAATAAGCATGAGCTAGCGGATGTCCTTGAAGATTAATTGTTGAATTATTAATATTTAAATTATTTAAATTTAATTCTCCATCAAATACAAAATCTTTAGCATTATTTAATTCAAGTGAAATATTATTAGCAATTTGTCCGTGATAAATATCAAGCTCTTTAGGACTTGTAATATTTAATTTTGATTCTTTGGAATTTGAATTCGTAATTAGGGTGTTAAAATTATTTGCTTGAATTTTATTAAGATTTAAATCTACTCCATTTAAATCAAGCTCTCCACCATTAAAGATTAGATTAGTATCTTTTAGTTGATTTTCATTAGTAATTTTTAATTTTGCATCGTTTAATAAATATATAGAGCTAAAGGCTTTATTAGTGGTATTAAGAATAGTTAGACCTTCGCCACTTCTGAGTCCTCCTAAGCTTTCTTTATTGATATTTAAGCTTCCTTTTCCCATTTTATGAAGATTATCATTAAGCCCTGTTGTAGCATTAAAATTAAGTGTCTTACCATCGTTTATCACAACTCCACCAAGTAAAACTTCGCCACCATTTATAGTAGAATTATCATTAAAGTAAAACACACTTGAGCCTAGATTTTCTTTATCATTTAGAGTAATTGTAGTTGCATTAGCAAATACTAAGTCTTTATTATTTTCATTATTTTTATCTTTTATACTAGCACTTATAGTAGTAGAATCATAACCATTACCATCTAAAGTAGCTGTGAAACCATTTTTAAAATCATTAATTATATGATGATTTATAAGAGCGTAAGAGCTAGTGCTACAAGCATAACCGTTTGTTTCATATGGATTACAATCACTTGTGCTTGCAACTCCTACAACAAACCAATCTTTAATTAGATTATCATAAACATAAACAGCACTTCCACTATCGCCAGGTGCAGGGTTATTAGAAAAATCAAGTCTTGAGAAATCTTTTGTAACTATTCTATTTTCACTAACTGATTCAAGTTTTAATATACCTATATTATCAGTACTTGCACTTTTATTAAGATACAAAACTCCGCCTGTTAAATATACACCTTCGTATTCAATTAAATTAGGAACTAGTTGTCCGTCAATATAGCCTATTTTTTGCATTCCAGAGCCACTTCTAGCATATACACTAAATCTTTCAGGATGGTTTATTAAAATTCCTTTTCCTATATCTTCGCTATCTTGTTCTTTACCTGTTGCAATGTATTTATCATACTCAGTTTTGTTCCAAGCTTGATTTTTCATGCTAAATTTATCTTTATAAAGTTCATTTTGATCATTTTTTAAATTTTCGCTAATAAAGGGGTCTATATAAAAAAATTCTCTATTAATTAACTTTGCGCTTGCATTTATATTTAATTTACTCATTTTAATAACTGCGAAATCTCTCAAATCATCTACAGCTTGAGGTTCTTTGCAGTTATCATTCCATTTAAGATAATCTTTAAAATTAGTATCACTTGCCACAACACTTGAAGCTACATTGCCAAACTCATATTTTTTGCCTTTATTGATCAAATCAGGCCTATGAGTTGGGCTTATCATGTGAGCTGCAGTGATTGCATAAGAGCCACCTATGTTTGTAAGCTCTCCCATTAAGCTTCCGCTTTGATTTGCAGCAGAGAAATCTGGCATAGGAACTTTAAAATCAACAATTTTTCCGCTTTTATCGGTTACTGATAAATTTTTTCCAACACTAAATTTTCCTTTATTAGCTCCAAAGTCTAAATAATCTTGATAAGCAAAATTAGGATTTACCACACCAGCAAAAAGGTTCATACTAAGCAAAATTGCACTATATTTTATTTTCATACAAACTCCTATTAAATATATGCTTTATAATAGTATTAAAAAACTTTGAAAATACTTTAAAGAATAAAATTTATTAAAGGAAAAATTGTGAAATTATTAAGTATAGCTTTGGAAAACTCAGCAAATACTCATTTAAAACATATCTTAAAAGAATTAGACAATATTAGCTTATACGGGATTTATGATGTTAATTTGAAAAACGAAATTCCTATTTCAAATTCTTACAATTATTGCGACTTTAGCGAGTTTAATGCTATGGGTTTCGTGCAAGTTTTACCACTAATTTTAAAAGCAAAAAAAGCTATAAAAGAATTAGTTCAAATTGCACTTAAAGAAAATATAGAAAAGGTTTTGTTAATAGATTCTCCTGCTTTTAATATACCTTTTGCAAAAGCATTAAGAAAGGCTGGTTTTAAAGGCAAGATTATATATTTTATTTTGCCACAAGTTTGGGCATGGAAAAAAGGTAGAATTAAGGTTGTTGAGAGTTTGTGCGATGAATTAGTTGGGATTTTGCCATTTGAAAATCAGTATTTTAAATCATCTTTATATTATGGAAATCCAAGCAATGAAGCTTTAAAAGATTATTTTAAAAACGATACAAAAACTAAAAAATCAATAGCATTTTTGCCAGGTTCAAGAAAAAGTGAAATAAAAGCTTTGATGCCAATTTTTAGAAACCTTAAAAAGCATTTTAGTGATTATGAATGCGTTGTTTGTGTGCCTACTTTTTTAAAGGATAAATTATATTTATATGAAGATTTAAGTGGTTTTACTATTTCTTACGATACTAAAACAACTCTTAAAAATTGCGAGTTTGCATATATTTGCAGTGGCACAGCAAGCCTTGAAGCAGGACTTATAGGAAATGCCTTTTGTTTATGTTATAAGGCTAAAATGATTGATTATTTCATCGCAAAAACTCTAGTAAAAATCAAGTTTATAGGACTTTGTAATATTATTTTTGATAAGCTTAATTTGGGCGAATTTCACAAAGAATTTATACAAAACTTTGATGAAAATGAATTATTAGCAGTATTTAAAAATGCTAATAAAGAAGAGTTTTTACAAAAATCAATAAAATTAAGAGAACTAACAAAAGGTGAAATAGCAAGCAATTTAGCAAAATTAATCAAGGAGTAAAAATGCAAATAATGACACAAAAAGGCTATGAAAAATTATATAAAGAATTAGAACATTTAAAAGTAGTTGAACGCCCTAATGTAGTAAAAGAAATTGATATCGCAAGATCTCATGGGGATTTAAAAGAAAATGCAGAATATCACGCAGCAAGAGAAAAACAAAGCTTTTTAGAAGGAAAAATCGCTGAACTTAGTGAAATTTTAGCAAATGCAAAGATTGTAAATCCTGCTGAGTTTAATCATGATAAAGTAAGATTTGGAAGCACGGTAGAGATTATGGATTTAAATACCGAAGAAGAAAAGACTTTTAGTATTGTAGGAGACTATGAAAGTAATTTAGAAAAAGGATATATAAGCATAAATTCTCCTATCGCAAAGGCAATGCTAGGTAAAGATGAAGGAGATGAATTTAGCGTTGTTTTACCTAAAGGAAAAGCAAGTTATGAAATCCTTAGTATAAGTTATAAAGAGCTTGATATTTAATGGTTGAGCTTAAAGACAAAGCGATTTTTATAGCCGATGTGCATTATGATAGCACTAGGCTAGATTTTTGTGAATTTATTGAATATTTAAAACTTAATAAGCCCCCACAAGTAATACTTCTAGGAGATATTTTTAATCTTTTAATAGGTGGAATTAAAAGCTCTGAAATTGATAATTTAAACATAATTAATGAATTAGATAATTTAGCTAAAGAAATTGAGATTATTTATTTTGAAGGAAATCATGATTTTAATTTAAAAAAACTTTTTAAAAATGTAAAAATTATTAAAAATCAGCCTATTTTAGCTAAATATAAAGAGTTTAATATAGCAATCTCTCATGGAGATATTTTCTTGCCAATAATTACTCAAATAGCTTTAAGATTTTTAAGATTACCTTTTGTAATTTTTATATTAAATCTTTTAAATATTATATGTTTTGATAAAATTTATCAAAAGATTTGCAATCAACAAAAGGTAAAAAAACTATATAAAAAATTAGATTTTTTTGATAGTTTAATGAAATTTAGAATTAAAAAATATCAAGATTATTTTGCAAAAAAAAGCCTAAAAATTGATTATATAGTAGAAGGACACTTTCATCAAGGAAGAGAATTTGAATTAGGAAATACAAAATACAAGAATTTAGAAGCTTTTGCAAATGACCGAAGTTTTTTTATACTAGAATACGGACTTATAAAAAAATATAACTTACCCAGAAAGGAGTAAAAATGGCAGAAGATAAAGTCTTAAAGGCTGATTCTAATGAAATGGAACTTGTAGATTTTCGTATCTATAAACAAGGACAACATAAAGTCTATGAAGGAATTTATGGAGTGAATGTTGCAAAAGTTAAAGAAATTATAAAAATCCCAGCATTAACAGAATTACCAGGTGTGCCTGAATATATTGAAGGTGTTTTTGATTTAAGAGGCGTTGTAATTCCTGTAATAAATCTTGCTAAGTGGATGAATATTATTGAGCCAAAGGATATGGTTTTAAAACCTAGAATTATTATTGCTGAGTTTTCAAATATTATGATAGGTTTTATCGTTCATGAGGCAAAAAGAATTAGAAGAATTAGTGCTACTGATATTAGAGGTTCGGATTTTTCAACTAATACAGGTGGTTTTGATAAAAGTCAAATCACAGGAATTGCTAAGATTGAAAATGATGAAGTTTTATTAATCTTAGACCTTGAAAGAATAGTAGAAGAACTAGGAATTTATTCTCCAAAAATTGACATTGAAGAAAAAGAAATTAAGAAAATGACTGGAACAGCTGTTGTTTTAGATGATAGTTCAACTGCTAGAAAATTAGTTCGTGATGCACTTGATAAAATGGGCTTTAAAGTAATTGAGGCAAAAGATGGCGTTGATGGGCTTAACAAAATGAATGAGCTTTATGATGCTTATAAAAATGATATAGCAAATCAAGTAAAAGTGATTATTTCAGACGTTGAAATGCCACAAATGGATGGTTTCCACTTTGCTTCAAGGGTTAGAGAAGATATAAGATTTAAAGGAATTCCGATTATATTTAACTCATCTTTAAGCAATGAATTCTCAACTCTTAAGAGTAAAGATGTAGGTGGAGATGCCTTTTTAACTAAGTTTGATGCTAATATTTTTTATAAAGAAGTATCAAGAGTAATTGAATCATATATTAATAAGTAAGGAGCGTAAATATGGAAGATATGCAAGAGATATTAGAAGACTTCTTAGTAGAAGCTTTTGAATTAATTGAACAAATAGATCACGATTTAGTTGAGCTTGAAAGCAATCCAGAAGATTTAGAATTGCTTAACCGCATTTTCCGTGTTGCTCACACAGTTAAGGGAAGTTCAAGCTTTTTAAACTTTGATGTTTTAACAAAATTAACTCATCACATGGAAGATGTTTTAAATAAAGCTCGTCATGGAGAATTACTTATAACTCCTGATATTATGGACGTTGTTCTTGAGTCTATTGATATGATGAAGGATTTATTACATTGTATTAAAGATAATGGAAATGATACAGCTATTAACATGGATATTAATTCAATTTGCACACGCTTAACAGCAATTAGCGAAGGTAAAGTTTTAAGCGAAGTTAAATCAGAGCCAAAAAGTTTAGATGAAAAAATTGAAGAATTAATAGAAAAAGATTCAAATAGTAATGAAGAAGAAGTTGATGTTAATTCTTTAAGTGCTGATGAAGTTGAAGCAGAAATTGAAAGATTATTAAAACAAAGAAAAGCAGAAGATAAAGCAAGAAGAGAAGAAAAGAAAAAGAACGAAGCAGCTGCTGAGCCAAAAGTTGAAGCAAAAGCTGAGCCAAAAGTTGAAGCAAAAGCTGTTGAAAGACCAAGTGCATCAGATAAAGACAAAAGTTCAAGCAAACAAGCTCCAGTTGCAGCAGATAAGGGAAATTCTTCAAATATGGAACAAACCATTAGGGTTGAAGTAAAAAGACTTGATAACCTAATGAACTTAATAGGTGAGTTAGTTCTTGGTAAGAATAGATTATTAAAGATTTACGATGATGTTGAAGAAAGATATGAAGGCGAGAAATTTATTGAAGAATTAAATCAGGTTGTAAATCAACTAAGCGTTGTAACTACAGATATTCAATTAGCTGTAATGAAGACAAGAATGCAACCTATTGCAAAAGTATTTAATAAATTCCCAAGAGTTGTAAGAGACTTAAGCCGTGATTTAGGTAAGCAAATTGAGCTTGAACTTGAAGGTGAAGAAACTGAATTAGATAAATCAATCGTTGAAGAAATAGGCGATCCTATTATGCACATGATTAGAAACTCATGCGATCACGGGGTTGAATCAACAGAAGATAGAATTGCAGCAGGTAAGCCAGAAAAAGGAACAGTTCAACTAAAAGCTTACAATGAAGGAAATCACATTGTAATTGAAATTGCTGATGATGGTAAAGGTCTTGATGCTGAAATATTAAGAGCAAAAGCTATTGAAAAAGGTGTTATTAGCGAAAGAGAAGCTGATAATATGAGTGATAAAGAAGCTTATGGACTTATATTTAAGCCAGGATTTTCAACCGCTAAGCAAGTTACAAACGTAAGTGGTCGTGGCGTTGGAATGGACGTTGTAAAAACTAACATTGATAAGCTAAATGGTATTATTGAAGTAGATAGTGAGCTTGGTAAAGGAACAGTAATTAAGTTAAAAATACCTTTAACTCTAGCAATTATTCAATCATTGCTTGTTAAGACTCAAGAAGAATTTTATGCTATTCCACTTGCTAGTGTTCTTGAGACAGTTAGAGTTGCTATTGATGATATTTACACAATTGAAGGTAAAAATGTATTAAGATTAAGAGATGAAGTTTTATCACTTGTAAGACTTAGTGACTTATTTGGTGTAAAACAAGTGCTTGAAAATAGCGAACAAGCTTATGTTGTAGTTGTTGGTGCAGCTGCTTCAAAACTTGGAATTATTGTAGATACTTTAATAGGACAAGAAGAAGTTGTAATTAAGTCTATGGGATATTACTTACAAAATATTACAGGAATTGCAGGTTCAACCATTCGTGGAGATGGTAATGTAACACTAATTGTTGATGTTGGTGCAATGATGGATATGGCAAAAGATGTTAAAGTAGATATTAAAGCAAGTAGCGAAAGCAGTGCAAAAGTTACTAAAGATAAGCCAAGTGATTATGTTGTTTTAGCTGTTGATGATTCTCAAATTGATAGGGGAATTATGAAAAAAGCTCTTGAGCCACTAGGTATTAAAGTAATTGAAGCAGCTAATGGTGTTGAAGCCCTAAACGTTGTAAAAAGCGGAGAGCATTCAATTGATGCAATGTTAATTGATATTGAAATGCCTAGAATGGATGGATATACACTAGCAGCAGAAATTAGAAAATATGCAAAATATAGAAATCTACCATTAATTGCTGTAACAAGTAGAACAAGTAAGAGTGATAGATTAAGAGGTGTAGAAGTAGGAATGACTGAGTATATTACAAAGCCTTATTCTTATGAATATTTAGAAAATGTAGTAAGAAAGAATTTAAAGTTAGGATAATGTAATGGAAAGATTAAATCAAGTTTTAAATAGACAGCAAGAGCAAGTAAAAGGCTCTTCAGCAAGAGATACTAAAGAAGAGCAAATTAGACAATTAGTAGGTTTTATGATAGATGAAGAAGAATATGCTATTCCGATTTTAAGCATTCAAGAAATAATAAAACCTATTGAATACACTAGGGTTCCTAGTGTGCCTGATTATGTTTTAGGTGTATTTAATATGCGTGGTAATGTTATTCCTTTAATTGATTTAGCTAAACGCTTTGGTTTAGGAAGCTCAAAACATACTCAACATACTAGATATATAGTATTAAAAGGTGAAGAAGGAAATATAGGTTTTGTTATTGATAAATTAACAGAAGCTATCAAAATTAAAGAGAGCAATATAGACCAACCACCTGAGACTTTATTAAAAGAAAAAGGTATGATTGAAGGTATTGGAAAGCAAGAAAATAGTATTCTTACCATATTAAAAGTTGAAGCTTTAATGAAAAGGGATTTTTAATGAGTGGATATAGCATTTGGTGTGATTTTATTGAAAATAGTTTTTTAGATAATGAATTTTTACAAATGCTAGCTAGTGGCACTATAAATGGTGCTACTAGTAATCCTAGTATATTTAAAAACGCAATTACAACTTCAGTTTATTACAAAGAAAGAATAAAACAATTAAATATTAAAAACAAAGAAGAATTATTTTTAGCTCTAGCTTTAGAAGATATAAAAAAAGCAGCCCTTAAAATGAGTTATTTATATGCAAAAGATAACAATAATGGTTTTATCAGTTTTGAAATAAATCCATTAAATAGTAATAATGCAGGTCTTAGTATTGCAGAAGGTTTAAAAATTGCTAATTTAATAAATATGCCAAATCTTATGATAAAAGTTCCGGCAACAAATGCAGGTTATGAAGTTATGAATACTTTGGCAAGTTATGGAATTAGCATTAATGCAACTTTAATTTTCTCACATGAACAAGCAAAAAAATGTAATGATGCAATAAGTGAAGGTATGAAAAAATATAAAGCAAAAAATCCTAATGGAATAACTAATAAAGGTGTTGTTAGTATTTTTGTAAGCAGAGTTGATAGCTTATTAAATCATAGATATAGTGTAAAAAATCAAATAGGCATTCAAAATGCAATATATTCAGCATCTAAGGTGGATAGTGAAAACATTAGAGCTTTATTTGCTAGCACAGGAACTAAAAGTAATGATTTAAGTAAAGATTATTATTTAAAAGAATTAGAATTAAACAATACTATAAATACAGCACCAATCAATGCAATAAATGCTTATAGACCAAGTAAAAACATAAAGAATTTGAATCAGGAATTAATAACTTCATCAAAAGAATTTATATTCTCAACAATTAATGAAATAGAGTATGATAATGCATGTAAAAAGCTTTTAGATGATGGTTTAGTTCAATTTGAAAAAGCTTATATAGATATATTAGAAAATCTTTAAGGACTAGTATGGAAATAGATTTAGAGAATATCCGTTGGGAATTAAGAGATAGTTTAGATGGTTGGCTTAATACCTTAATTGACTTAGGTGGAAGTGATTTACACTTAAGTTCAAATTTAAACCCTAAAGGTAGAGTAAATGGTGAAATTAGTGAAATCGCACCAGAAATTGTAACTAGAGAAGATATGTTAGACTTATGTAAAGCTTTAACTAGAGGTGATTTTACGAGATTTGTAGATAATAAAAATATAGACTTTTCGTATGAGCCAAAGAATAAAGATAAGTTTAAATATAAAGGTTCGTTTCGTGTGAATTTATTTTTTACAATGAATGGACCAAGCGCAGTATTTAGAACCATTCCTGATACTATGCCAAGTTTTGAGGCTTTAAAACTGCCTGAAGTTATAAAAGATATTACTACAACAGAAACAAGAGGTTTAATATTAGTTACAGGTCCAACAGGTAGTGGTAAAACAACAACTCTTGCATCAATTATTGAATATATAAACCAAAATTATAATAGACATATTATTACTATTGAAGATCCAATTGAGTTTAAATATAAACCTGCAAAATCAATAGTAAATCAAAGGGCAATAGGACAAGATGCTTTAAGCTTTCAAGATGCTTTAAGAGCAGCTCTTAGAGAAGACCCTGATATTATTCTAGTTGGTGAGATGAGAGATTTAGAGACCATTGAAGTAGCAATGCACGCAGCAGAAACTGGACACTTAGTATTAAGCACACTGCATACAATTAATGCTCAAGAGACTTTAAACAGGGTTTTAGGAATGTTTCCTAAGGAAGAGCAAAACAGAATTAGAAGTTCATTTTCAGGCGTTTTAAGAGCTGTAATTTCTCAAAGATTATGTAAAACAACTGATGGTAAAAGAACTGCAGCTATTGAAGTTTTAAGAGGTAATGAGCGTATTAAAAGGCTTATTTTAGAAGGTAGAGAAAACTCAATAGGAGATGTTTTAAAAGAAGGCACTATGAAAATGCAAAGTTTTGACCAGCATTTATTAACTTTATATAAAAATGGCAGAATTACTGAAGAAGAAGCTTATGATAAAGCAAGTAATGCAAATGATTTAAAAGTTTTAATTGATGGTTATAAATTTGGTGAAGCTAAGAAAACTCAAACAAGTGCAAGTGTAGGTTTTCAATTTAAATTAGCACAAAAAGAAGAAAAAGAAGAACAAAAATAATTTATATTAAATATTTTAAGATAATATAAACGCTTATTTTTTATGAAAGGACATTTTATGTTAGAAGGACAAATTAGACAGAGTATTGGTAGAAAGTCAGCTAAAGCTGCTAGACAAGATGGTATGCTAATTGCAAATATCTATGGAAAAGGTGTTGAAAACATTCATGCAGTGTTTAAGACAAACGAATTTATTAAAGAAGTTCGCAAAAAAGACGGATTAATTTTCCCAGTTAAAGTTGATGGAAAAGTTTATGAAGTTGTAATTGTTGATTATCAACACCACCCAGTAACAAGTGAAATTAAGCACGTTGATTTAAAATTAGCTTTAAAAGGTGTAGAGAGCTTTTATATGGTTCCAGTAAAAGTTGTTGGAACTGCAAAAGGTCTTAAAAATAAAGGTGTTTTAATTCAATCAAAACGCCGTTTAAAAGTTAAGTGCAAAGCAGAAAACTTACCTAATTTCTTTGAATTAGATGTAACTGATTTAGATGTTGGCGATGCTTTACTTGTAAGAGATATTAAAGTTGCTGATAATGTAAAAATTATTGACGCAGGTCGTGTAGCTGTTGTTGGAGTAGAAAAAGCTAGATGATTTTAGTCGTAGGTCTAGGAAATCCTGGCGAGAAATACAAAAATACTCGCCACAACCTAGGCTTTATGTTAATTGATAAAATACTTGATTCTTCTTTTAAAAAACAAAATCTTAATTGCAACGCAGAATTGTATAAAAAACAAGATTTATTATTGTTAAAACCATTAACTTATATGAATAATTCAGGTGAAAGTGTTAAAAAAGTTGTAGATTTTTATAAGCCTGAGAGAATTATTGTTTGTCATGATGAAATGGATATTGGATTTTGCAAATTAAAGATTAAAAAAGGTGGTAGCTCAGGAGGGCATAATGGATTAAAATCTATTGATGCTTTAATAGGAAATGAGTATGAAAGGGTAAGGCTTGGTATTGGAAAGCCTCAATTTAAATATGAAGTTATTAATTATGTTTTAGATAATTTTAGTAAAGAAGAAGAAAAGGAATTACAAAGTTTTTTAGATTATTCAAAAGAAGCTTTAGAGTATCTTATATCAAATGATATTTTGAAAACTCAAAATAAATTCCATAATTAAACTTTACATGTTTATAATTAATTAATAAAATAAATATTTATTTAATAATCAATAAATTAAGAAAGAGAATGAAGATTTTAAAAGTATTAATTATAATTCTTACTATATTTAATATGAAATTATTTGCTAAACAAGATTATAGCTGTTTGCAATTTGAAAGCGTTGAGCAATTTAAACAAAAGAGCTTAACAGCTTTACAATTAGCTTTTAGCGATATTGATGCTATGATTTTTAGCAAGATTTTTCAAATTCATGAAATAAATGAAATTAGCAATGATAAAATAAATAAAATTAGCAAGTGTGAAGTATCATACACGGTAATTCCTATGGAAAGGTATGAAGCTTTAGGCTATTTATATTCAATAGGAAATGATTATTCAGAGTTTAAAAATATATTATATGGTTTAATAAATGAAGATAAGCACGAAAGAGAAAGATTTATTTCAAAGCTTAAAAAACTTACTTTAATATTGCCAAAATCAACTTATGTTTCAAAATATACAAATAAAAAAATAGAAACAAAAATAGCTAAATTTTCAATTTTTGAACTTTTTAGACAGCAAATCCAAAATAACTAAAAAAACGCTTTATTATTTTACTTTATACATTTATAATTCGCGCATTTTTTAAACAAGGAAAATTAATGGCGGAAATAAAATTTCAAGACTATACTTTAAAAGCTTTTGATTTAAAAGCTAAGGATTTAATGCAGCAATATTTAAATGATTTTGATGTAAATGTAAGTGATTATTCATTTTGTGCTAATTATATTTGGCTATCAAAATCTAGTGGTTTTTATGCGATTATTAATAATACATTTTGCTTATTTGTTATGAATGGTGGAGAGCTTTCTATGTTATTACCGCCACTTGGCAAGCCAAAAGATTGTTATGAGAGTATTCCTGAATGTTTTAAGATTATGAATGAAAATAATTCATCTAATTATTATTCAAGAATTGAGTATGTATGTGATAGTTTTTTAGAAGGTTTTATTACTTACACAAATGAAGGAGAAGTTATTTTTAGCTCTCTTGATAATTATGTAATAGAAAAAAAATTAGCAGATTACATTTATGTAAGTGATGATTTAATAGAGCTAAAAGGCAATTCTTATCATACAAAAAGAACAGAAATTAATAAATTTAAAAGAGTTTATCCTAATTATTTAGTAGAAGTTTTAGATTGCAAAAAACACAGCGAAGATATAAGAATATTATTTGATAAATGGGTAAGCGATAGAATAAAATATGTGCCAAAAGCCGAAGTTGATGCGTTTTTAGATGGTATTTATCAAGAAAGATTAGCAATTAAAAGATGTTTACAAGATTATGAAGCACTTGGTTTAGTTGGTCTAGTAATTTATATTAACGATGAATTAAAAGGCTTTACAATCGGAGAAAAGATTTGCAGTGATACTGCAAGTGTCTTGATTGAAAAAACAGATTTTGAAGTACTAGGCTGCGCTCAATTTATTTTCAGAGAATTTTCAAAATATTTAAAAGATAAATTTGATTGTAAATACATAAATGTAGGTGATGATATGGGATTTGAAAATCTAAAAAAAGTAAAAATGTCTTATCGCCCAGAAAAAATCATTCCAAAATACACAATTTATCAAAAACTATGATTATAAAAGCTAATAAAAATCATTTAGATTCATTGCTTTATTTAGAAGAGATGTGTTTTAAAAATGATTGTTTTAAATTAAGTAGGGCGAATTTTTTATATCACATAAAAAAAGAAAATATTTTAATCTATTTAAAAGATGAAAAAGTTGTAGCATATATTCTAAGCATAACTTACAAAAATAGCATTAGAATATATTCTTTAGCAGTAGATAAAAATTATCAAAATATGAGTTTAGCAACTAAGCTTTGTGAAAATATTATAAATAATTCAAATAAAAAGATTTATTTAGAAGTTAGAAAAAGTAATGAAAAAGCCATTAGATTATACGAAAAATTAGGCTTTAAATATCAAAAAATACTTAAAAATTATTATTTTGATGAAGACGGAATAAAAATGTTAAGAGAATTTGAAATAGGAAATTAAATCCTATTTCAAATTCCTTTTGTATAAAAAGATTTATTTTATCCTATTTTTTACAACATTTATTTAAAAAAATTCCGTAATATTTCATAAAGGATTAAAATGATTAAAATTATGAAAACTAAGGCTATTTTAGACTTTAGCCGTGATGATTTTTTGCAGATTAATAAGACTTTAGTATTTGATGAAAAAATTATAAAAATATGTGATTTTGATGAAGCTATTAAAGAATACAAAAACGCTCATATTATAGACAAGAGCGAGTTTATAATAAGTCCAGTTTTGTGTAATTTGCATTCACATTTAGAGTTTTGTTTATCAAGACTTTATTATGGAGATTTTGCAAAATGGCTTGAAAGCATAATTGCAAATAGACAAAATTACGATAAAGATAAATTAAATCAAGAAATAAAAAATCAAATTAATATTATGCTAAAAAGCGGAGTAGGGTATTTAGGAGAGATTTCTAGTTTTGGTGCAAATCTTGAAAGCCTATCAGAAAGCCCAATAAAGAGCATAATTTTTCATGAGATTTTAGGTGCAAATGATGAAGCAATATCTAAAAATATTGATTTTTTTGAAGAAAGATTTTCAAGATTTTCAAGCTTAAACAATCATATTTCATTGCATAGTCCTTATTCAATTTGCGATAAAACTTATGATTATGCTATTAATTTTGCTAAAAAAAATGATTTATTAATAAGCACTCATTATTTAGAAAGTCCTTATGAGTTAGAGCATTTAAAAGGATATAAAAATAATCTTAGTTCATATCTAGCAAGATTTAATCCAAGCTTAATTACAAAGGATTTTTTAAGCGGATTTGATGATTTAAAGGCGATTTTTACACATTGTAATTATGTTGATGATTTTAGTATTTTTAAATCTCATCATATAATAACGTCTTGCCCTAGGTCTAATAGGTTTTTAGGCTCTCGTGCATTAAGGTTTAAAAATCTTTTAGAAAATAAATTAAACTTTAGTTTAGGAACAGATGGGCTTAGCTCAAACAATACTTTAAATATGTTTGATGAGCTTAGAGCCTTTTTATATATACAAAGTGATTTTGAATTAAATGAATTAGCTTTTCTACTTTATAAGGCTGTTTGTTTTGATAATTCTCATTTGTTTTTAGATGGTTTAAAGCCATTTAGCAAAGGTGCAAGTGCTGATTTTATCATTTTAGATGATTTTGGATATTTAAATGATAATTTACTAGCTCAAATTATATTAAGAACACAAGAAATTAAAAATATGTATTTAGATGGAAAGGAAATTATATGAATGTAGTTTTAGCAATGAGTGGTGGGGTTGATAGCTCTTATACGGCTCTTATGCTTAAAGAAAAAGGTTTTAATGTAAGCGGTGTTTATATGAAATTACACGGCCGCCCTAATTATCACGAAAAAAACATAGAAAACGGACAAAGGGTTGCTGATTTTTTAGGAATATCTTATGAAGTGCTTGATTTTACTAAAGAATTTAACGATGCTGTATTTAATCCTTTTATTAAAACTTATGAAGCAGGACTTACTCCAAACCCATGTGCTTTATGTAATAAAAATATAAAATTAGGAGCTTTACTAGATTATGCAAAGAGCAAAAATGCAAAACTAGCAACAGGACATTACGCTCAAATTGAAAATGGTATGCTTAAAAAAGCCATTGATTTAAGTAAAGACCAAACATATTTTCTAGCAAATGTAACTAAGCAAAGTTTAGAAGATGTGCTTTTTCCTTTAGGAGATAAGTTTAAAAAAGACATAAAAGAACAAGCCCTAAAAATCCCTATGCTAAAGTCTATTAGCGAACAAAAGGAAAGCTCAGAAATATGCTTTGTAACTACAAATTACACCGATGTTTTAAAAGAGCATGTAGAAGTTAATCAAAAAGGCTTTGTAAAAAATACAAAAGGCGAAATCGTAGGAGAGCATGATGGCTATATGCACTATACCATCGGCAAAAGGCGTGGATTTAGCGTAAAGGGTGCATTAACTCCACATTATGTTCTAAAAATAGATGCAAAAGCAAATGAAATAATAGTAGGCTCTAAAGAAGAATTATTTGTAAAAGAATTTGAATTAGGAAATATAAACGCATTTTGCGATTTTGATGAGCTAGAATGTAAAGTAAAAATTAGATATAACACAAAAGAAGTTCCTTGTAAATTAATCAAAAAAGAAAAAAAGGTATTATTAGAAGAAAGCGTTTATGCCTTAGCAAAAGGACAATTAGCAGTATTTTATCAAGGTGATTTGGTAGTAGCAAGTGGCTTTATAGTATAAAGGATGAAAATGAAGAAGGAATTGGTATTTAATAGGGAATTATCTTGGCTTAAGTTTAATTCAAGGGTGCTTGATCAATGTAATAAAAAAATCCCACTTCTTGAAAAATTAAGATTTATTAGCATATATTGCACCAACTTAGATGAGTTTTATATGATTAGGGTTGCTGGGCTTAAGCAACTTTTTGCAGCTGGTGTTGTTCCACAAAATGAACTCCCACCGCTTGAGCAATTAAATGCTATTAGAGATTATTTGCATGATGAAAAAGATACTTTAGAAAAAAACTATTTTCAAATAATGAGCGAGTTAGCAACAGCAGGGGTTGAGCTTAAAAGCTACAATGATTTAACTAGAAATCAAAAAGGAAGAGCAAAAGAGTATTTCTTTAGCACAATAATGCCTGTTATCGTTCCTATTGCAGTAGATTCAACTCACCCATTTCCACCGCTTAATAATTTATCTTTTTCATTAGCTGTAAAGCTAAAAAGCGAAGATGAAAAGCATGATAAGTTTGCAATGGTTAGAATTCCTAGAGTATTGCCTAGATTTTTTGAAGCTGATAGGGGGCTTTTCGTTCCTATTGAAAGCGTTGTAAAAGAGCATTTAGAAGATATTTTTCCAGGTTTTACAATGGTAGAAAGCGCTGCTTTTAGAGTTACTAGAAATGCTGATATTATTATTGAAGAAGAAGAAGCAGATGATTTCATGATGTTGCTTGAGCAAGGCTTAAAGCTTAGAAGAAAAGGTGCTTATGTAAGAATTCAAATAGAAAATGGTGCAAGTGAAGAGATAAAAAACTTTTTAAGTATGCATCTTAAAGTATTTAATAAAGACATTTACGAATACAAAACCCCGCTAGCACTATCATCAATGCTACAAATCGTAAATAATAAACAATTAAGCCATTTATGTCACGCATCTTATGTGCCAAAGATTTTGCCTCCATTTGATGAGAATTTAAGTATATTTGAAGTGATTGATAAGCAAGATATTTTATGTTATCAACCATATGAGAGCTTTGATCCAGTTGCAAGTTTTATCAAAGAAGCTAGCAAAGATCCTAAAGTAATTTCTATTAGAATGACGCTTTATCGCTTAGAAAAAAATAGCCAAATTATAAAAGCTTTAATGGACGCTGCAAACGATGGTAAGCAAGTTACTGTTATGGTTGAATTAAAGGCTCGTTTTGATGAAGAAAACAACCTTTATTGGGCAAAAGAGCTAGAAAATGCAGGAGCTCATGTAGTATATGGAATAGCAGGTTTTAAAGTTCATGCAAAAATTACTCAAGTAATACGCCAACTAGATGATGGAACTCTTAAGTTTTATGCACATTTAGGAACGGGCAATTATAACGGCGTATCAGCTAAGGTTTATACAGATGTAAGCTTTTTTACTTCTAATTTTGATATTGCAAATACCGATATAACAGCGTTTTTTAACATACTTACGGGATATTGTAAAAATAAGCGTTTAAAGACTTTATCAATGAGTCCATTTCAAATAAAAGAGCAGATTTTAAAAATGATTAAAACTGAAAGTCTAGCAGGTAAAAAAGGCGAAATCATAATGAAGATGAACTCACTTGTTGATGAAGATATCATAAAAGCACTTTATGAAGCATCAAATAAGGGTGTTAGTATAGATTTAATCGTTCGTGGGATTTGTTGTCTTAAGCCAAATCTTAAAGGCTTTAGTGAAAACATAAGAGTAAGAAGTATAGTTGGAAAATATCTTGAGCATGCTAGGATTTTTTATTTTAAACACGCAACTCCGCAGTATTATATAAGCAGTGCTGATATGATGCCAAGAAATTTAGAGCGAAGATTAGAGCTTATGACACCTATATTAAATGAGAGTTTGCATGCGAAATTAGCTGAGATTTTAAGACTTCAATTAAGTGATAATCAATTAGCTTATACTTTAGATGAAAACGGCGTTTATACAAAGGTGCAAAAAGATGAAAAAGCCCTTGATTCTCAAGAGACTTTTGAAAACTATGTAAGTGGTATTTACAAAAGCTTTAAAAAAGGTCGTGATAAGGCAAAAGCAAACCAAATGGCTCAAAAATTCTTTAGAGAAAATTAGAATTTGAATTTGGAATTTGAGTTTAGAAAAATCCAAATTCCTATTTCAAATTCTTTTTCAATACCTTTCTTAATATCTAAAATATTTTTCATTTATATTATTGATTTAATAAATATCAAAAATATTTAAAATCTAAATTCTGATTTTAAATTCTTTGTAATTTAATACAAAATGTTACAAATCACTAAAAATTTTTAATAAAAATATAAAAATTAATTTATTAATAAAAAATATTTTAATAAATTTATTATAAATATTTTTATTTTTATTGTTTATAAATATTTTATAAAAAGTTAAAATATTTAAATATTATTTAAAATTAATCCTTTAGTATTTTTATGAATTATCATTATTGCCATTTTTTTTTTTTTTTTTTTTTTTTTTTTTTTTTTTTTAAATTTTGGCTTATAAATTTTTTTTTTTTTTTTTTTTTTTTTTTAATTTTTTTTTATTTAATTTTTTTTTAAAATATTTTTTTTTTTTTTTTTTATTTATTTTTTAA